>NZ_JBEYZX010000030.1:0-88134 GCF_040646255.1 Streptomyces sp. NPDC046203
ACGCCGAGGGCATCGACATGGGTCCGTCCCCGACGGACGCCGCCCTGGCCGCCGACCTGGCGCTGCCGATCGAGGAGCTGGAGCTCACGGTCCGCCCGTACAACTGCCTCAAGCGCGAGGGCATCCACTCCGTGGGTGAGCTCGTGGCGCGTTCCGAGGCCGACCTGCTCGACATCCGCAACTTCGGTGCGAAGTCGATCGACGAGGTCAAGGCGAAGCTGGCCGGCATGGGCCTGGCCCTGAAGGACAGCCCGCCCGGATTCGACCCGACCGCCGCCGCCGACGCCTTCGGCGCCGACGACGACGCGGACGCGGGCTTCGTCGAGACCGAGCAGTACTAAGGACTCGGGCCGGAAACGGCCCGGATCATGCTGTGGGTCCGCTCCGGCGGACCCCACAGTGCCCCGCGTCCCCTAGGGGGCGCGGGTCTCCGACAGGTAACCGCCTGCTCGGATACTGACCCCGGTACCTGATACGGCCAGGGCAGACACTGAGGAGAAAACCATGCCGCGTCCCGCGAAGGGCGCCCGCCTCGGCGGTTCCGCCGCGCACGAGAAGCTGCTGCTCGCCAACCTGGCGAAGTCGCTCTTCGAGCACGGCCGCATCACGACGACCGAGGCCAAGGCCCGCCGCCTGCGTCCGGTCGCCGAGCGCCTGATCACCAAGGCGAAGAAGGGCGACATCCACAACCGTCGCCTGGTGCTGCAGACGATCACCGACAAGGGCATCGTCCACACCCTCTTCACCGAGATCGCCCCGCGCTACTCCGAGCGCCCGGGTGGTTACACCCGTATCACCAAGATCGGCAACCGTCGTGGCGACAACGCCCCGATGGCCGTGATCGAGCTGGTCGAGGGCGAGATCGCCAAGAAGGCGACCGTCGCCGAGGCCGAGGCCGCCACCAAGCGCGCCGTCAAGGAGGCCGACGAGGCCGCGCAGGACGCCTGAGCGTTCTGATCGATCTCGTGGGCGGGCCCGCACCCCTAGGGGTGCGGGCCCGTTCCGTATCTTCGCGGGTACGCGCGTGTGCAGCCGCGTTTCCCGCACCCAGGGTTTTGAGAGGATTGACGGCGTGAGCGACGAGGTTCAGGACGGTTTCGTACGGATCAGGCTCGACCTGTCGTACGACGGCAAGGACTTCTCCGGCTGGGCCAAGCAGGCCCGCGGACAGCGCACCGTCCAGGGCGAGATCGAGGCCGCCCTGAAGACCGTCACCCGCTCCACCGAGACGTACGAGCTGACGGTCGCCGGCCGCACGGACGCCGGGGTGCACGCGCGCGGCCAGGTCGCCCATGTCGACCTGCCGGTCGCGCTGTGGGAGGAGCACCGCGAGAAGCTGCTGCGGAGGCTCGCCGGCCGGCTCTCGCACGATGTGCGGATCTGGTCCCTCGCCGAGGCGCCCGCGGGCTTCAACGCCCGGTTCTCGGCGATCTGGCGCCGTTACGCGTACCGGGTCACCGACCACCCCGGCGGCGTCGACCCGCTGCTGCGCGGGCATGTGCTGTGGCACGACTGGACCCTCGACATGGACGCCATGAACGCCGCCGCCGAGCACCTGGTGGGCGAGCACGACTTCGCCGCGTACTGCAAGAAGCGCGAGGGCGCGACCACCATCCGGACCCTTCAGGAGCTGCGCTGGGAGCGCCGGCCCGACGGGATCATGGAGGCCACGGTCAAGGCCGACGCCTTCTGCCACAACATGGTGCGTTCGCTGGTGGGCGCCCTGCTGTTCGTGGGCGACGGGCACCGGCCGGTGGAGTGGCCGGGCAAGGTGCTCGCGGCGGGCGTCCGGGACTCGGCCGTGCATGTCGTACGACCGCACGGCCTCACCCTCGAAGAGGTCGGCTACCCGGCCGACGAGCTGCTCGCCGCGCGCAGCCGGGAGGCCCGCAACAAGCGGTCGCTGCCCGGGAGCGCCGGCTGCTGCTGAGGCGGTAGGCACCGGGCGGGGGCGTCGGCCGCCGCTCAGGCGGTGGTCATTGGGCGGGGGCGTCGGCCGCCGCCGAGGCCTGGGCCTTCCCGCGCGCGTAGATCTGGTTGAAGGCGAAGGTGCCCAGGTCGTCGCTGGCCTGGAAGACCGACTGGTCGCCGGTGGTGACCTTGCGGCCGTTCTGGAAGCCGGCCTGGGTGAGATAGACGTAGCGGCCGATCGCGTTGGTGCGCCGCAGACAGACGGTGGCGTGGCAGAAGTCGCCGACGCCCGCGCCGGGGAGCGTGGCGATGCCGCCGGTGGCCTGCTTCTTCGCCTGGGTGGCCTGCTTCTCGGTGGGGAAGACGGCCACGCCGACGGTGACGGCGACGCCGTCCTTGACGTAGGTCGCGCGCAGCACGCGCGTGCAGCCGTTGTCCGCGAGGGCCGAGCCGAGACCGCCGACGGTGACGGCGGCGCAGTTCGTGGTGGAGGCGGTCGCGCCCTTGCGGTACGGGCGGCCGCTCATCGTCAGCTTCGTGCCCGGGAACAGGCCCTCGGCCGACAGCGGCGCCGTGTCCTTCTTCGCGTCGGAGATGTAGTCGCGCGGGTTCGGCGGCGGCAGCGGGGCGACGGAGGAGAAGGTCGGGGACGGGGTGGCGGTGTCCGAGGGGGCCGCCGACCCGGTCGGGGCCGTACCGCCGTTCTTGGCCTCGTCGTTGCTCTTGTTGGTGACGACGATCGTGGTCGCGACGACGGCGCCCACGGCGAGCGCCGCGACGGCGCCGCCACCGATCATCAGACGGCGTTTGCGCCGGTCACGGGTGGCGGAGGCGTCGGCGAGCGCGCCCCAGTCCGGGGTCCCGTCGGGCTGCGCGCCGGGCGCGCCCGGGAAGCCCCCTGGCTGCTGGTGCTGCTGGTGTTGCTGGTGCGGCGGGGGCTGCTGCCACGGGTGCTGCTGTGGCGGCTGCTGCCCCTGTCCGTACCCCTGCTGACCCTGCCCCTGCCCCGGCCCGTACGGCTGCTGTCCCGGGCCCTGCTGCGGCCACTGAGGCCCCCCAAAGCTCATGCGGCGCATCCTAGTACCGCGTTCGCGGGGGACTTGGGGGACCGGGGGGACTGGGGGTACGGGCGGCCGGGGGTACGGGGGACGGAGAAGGCCGGCGGCGCGGAGCCGGGATGACGCGGGTCCGCGTGAGCGCGTACTCGAAAGTTTCGCCGAAGTTTCGTAACAAAGCATGCTCAGGGTGGCGCCAGAGACCCACCTGTTTCGCTAATTTCTGCGTTCGCAGCGGTGAGCGCCGCCTGACTCGAAGTTTCCCTGCCGAAAGTTTCGGGACGGGTATCGCTCTGAGTCGTCCGCTGCTTGTTCGATCCTGCTCCACCCCCCAACGAGCGGAAGGATCGCAAGTCGATGAGCATCAAGGCCCTATGGCATACGGCCGCGACAAAGGCACTCGTCCTCGGGACCGCGGGCGCCCTGGCCGCCGGAGGAGCGGTCGTCGCTCTGGCCGGTACGGCCGAGGCGGCCTCCACCCTCGGATCCGCGGCGGCGGCGAAGGGCCGGTACTTCGGTACGGCCGTCGCCAACAACCACCTCGGCGAGACGGACTACGCCGCCACGCTCAACGCCGAGTTCAACTCGGTGACGCCGGAGAACGAGATGAAGTGGGACGCGGTCGAGCCGAACCGCGGCAGCTTCTCGTACACCAACGCCGACAAGATCGTCACGCACGCCAAGAGCCACAACATGCAGGTGCGCGGGCACACCCTGGTCTGGCACTCGCAGCTGCCGGGCTGGGTGAGCTCGCTCGGCGCCGACGACCTGCGTACGGCGATGAACAACCACATCACCCAGGTGATGACCCATTACAAGGGCCAGATCGCCGCCTGGGACGTGGTGAACGAGGCCTTCCAGGACGGCTCCAGCGGCGCCCGGCGCAGCTCGCCCTTCCAGGACAAGCTGGGCAACGGCTTCATCGAGGAGGCGTTCCGCACCGCGCGGGCCGCCGACTCCGCGGCCAAGCTCTGCTACAACGACTACAACACCGACGGGGTCAACGCGAAGTCCACCGCCGTGTACAACATGGTCAAGGACTTCAAGACCCGGGGCGTGCCGATCGACTGCGTCGGCTTCCAGGGGCACTTCAACCCCAACTCGCCGGTGCCCTCGGACTTCCAGGCCAACCTGCAGCGCTTCGCCGACCTCGGCGTCGACGTGCAGCTGACCGAGCTGGACATCGAGGGGTCGGGCACCGCCCAGGCGACCAACTACGCCACCGTGGTCCGCGGTTGTCTCGCCGTCACCCGCTGCACGGGTCTCACCGTGTGGGGCGTCACCGACAAGTACTCGTGGCGTTCCAGCGGTACGCCGCTGCTGTTCGACGGCTCGTACCAGAAGAAGGCCGCGTACACCTCGGTCCTCGACGTGCTGAACGGCACCACGACCCCGCCCACCACGCCGCCCACGACGCCCCCGACCACGCCTCCGACGACCCCGCCGGGCGGCAGCAAGGCGTGCACGGCGACGTACACCACGGCGTCGTCCTGGAACGGCGGGTACAACGGCACGGTCACCATCACGGCCGGCAGTGCGGCGATCACCGCCTGGTCGGTGCCGCTGACCTTCAAGTCGGGGCAGACCGTCGCCAGCGTCTGGAACGGCACCAGCACCACCAACGGGAACGTGGTGACGGTGGCCAACGCGAGCCACAACGGCTCGGTCGGCGCCGGAGGCTCCACCAGCTTCGGCTTCACGGTCAACGGCACCGACGGCACCGCGCCGACGGTGGGCGCCTGCACGGCGTCCTGACCCGGGGCCCGCGGGCCTGACCGGGCCCGGCCGGCTCTTCGGCGGCATATGCCGAGGGGCCGGCCGGGCCGGTCCGGTGTTCGCGGGGCGTCCGCGCGGCAGCCGTGCGGTGTTCGTGAGGCGTCCGTCCGGCGCCGGTTCGCGGCTCCTTCGCGGCTCCTTCGCGGCGCCTCCGTGGCCTCTGCGCGGCCTCTTCGGGGTCTCCTGGCCGCCGCCCGGTTCTTATCCGCTTGGGATCGGGCGGCGCGGGCGGTGACAATGCCCCTCATGGGACATGTCGAGGCCGCACATCTGGAGTACTACCTGCCGGACGGGAGGGTCCTGCTCGGGGACGTCTCCTTCCGGGTCGGGGAGGGCGCGGTGGTCGCCCTGGTCGGCGCCAACGGCGCCGGCAAGACCACTCTGCTCCGGCTGATCTCCGGGGAGCTCCAGCCGCACGGCGGCACCGTCACCGTCAGTGGCGGACTCGGTGTGATGCCGCAGTTCGTCGGCTCGGTCCGGGACGGGTCGACCGTCCGCGACCTGCTGGTCTCCGTCGCCCCGCCGCGCATCCGGGAGGCCGCGAAGGCGGTCGACGCGGCGGAGGAACGGATCCTGACGGTCGACGACGAGGCCGCTCAGATGGCATATGCCCAGGCGCTGAGCGACTGGGCGGAGGCGCAGGGGTACGAGTTCGAGACCCTGTGGGACATGTGCACGATGGCCGCGATGGGTGTGCCGTACGACACGGCGCAGTTCCGGCAGGCGAGCACGCTCAGCGGCGGCGAGCAGAAGCGGCTGGTCCTGGAGTACCTGCTGCGCGGCGGCGACGAGGTGCTGCTGCTCGACGAGCCGGACAACTATCTGGACGTCCCCGGCAAGCGGTGGCTGGAGGAGCGGCTGCGGGAGACCCGCAAGACCGTGCTCTTCATCTCCCACGACCGGGAGCTGCTCTCCCGCGCCGCGCAGAAGATCGTGGCCGTGGAGCCGGGCCCCGGCGGCTCGGACGTCTGGGTGCACGGCGGCGGCTTCGACACCTTCCACGACGCCCGGCGGGAGCGTTTCGCGCGCTTCGAGGAGCTGAAGCGGCGCTGGGAGGAGAAGCACGCGCAGCTGAAGAAGCTGGTGGTCACGCTGCGGCAGGCGGCCGCGGTCAGCCATGAGATGGCCTCGCGGTACGCGGCGGCGCAGACCCGGCTGCGGAAGTTCGAGGAGGCGGGCCCGCCGCCGGAGCCGCCGCGCGAGCAGGACATTCGGATGCGGCTGCGCGGCGGCCGGACCGGGGTGCGCGCGGTGACCGTGGAAAACCTGGAGCTGACCGGCCTGATGAAGCCGTTCTCGCTGGAGGTCTTCTACGGCGAGCGGGTGGCCGTGCTCGGCTCGAACGGCTCCGGCAAGTCGCACTTCCTGCGGCTGCTGGCGGGCGATACGTCGGTGGCCCACACGGGCCTGTGGAAGCTGGGCGCCCGCGTCGTACCCGGCCACTTCGCGCAGACCCACGCCCACCCGGAGCTCTTCGGCCGCTCGCTCGTCGACATCCTGTGGACGGAGCACGCCAAGGACCGGGGCGGCGCGATGTCCGTACTGCGCCGCTACGAGCTGGAGCGCCAGGGCGACCAGCCCTTCGAGAAGCTCTCCGGCGGCCAGCAGGCCCGCTTCCAGATCCTCCTCCTGGAGCTGGCCGGCACCACTGCCCTGCTCCTGGACGAGCCGACGGACAACCTGGACCTGGAGTCCGCGGAGGCCCTCCAGGACGGCCTGGAGTCCTACGAGGGCACGGTGCTCGCGGTCACCCACGACCGCTGGTTCGCCCGCTCCTTCGACCGCTACCTGGTCTTCGGCTCGGACGGCGTCGTCCGCGAGACGTCGGAGCCGGTGTGGGACGAGCGGCGGGTCGAGCGGGCGCGCTGAGGCGGGTCGGAGGCTCGGCGGGCCGGCGGATCGTGGTCGGGCGCCGGGTGCTCGGGGCCAGGGGCCATCCGGGTGAGTCCGGCGCCGGGGGCGGGGGCCCCGGTTCCGGTCCGGGCCGGGCGCCGGGTGCGGCGACCGCGCTGACCTGGTGCTCTGCGGCATTTTGACCCGTCGGGGGTGGCGCGGGTACTGTTGCGGTTTGTTATGCGTATTGGCTTCGCCGTTCTCACACGAAGAGGCCTTGCGCAGGTTCCCTGGAGCAGTTACCAGTGGCTCGCA
Source organism: Streptomyces sp. NPDC046203 (assembly GCF_040646255.1). Lineage (NCBI taxonomy): Bacteria > Bacillati > Actinomycetota > Actinomycetes > Kitasatosporales > Streptomycetaceae > Streptomyces > Streptomyces sp. NPDC046203. The sequence goes on from NZ_JBEYZX010000030.1 coordinate 6,891, forward strand.
TACGGGCGATGACCCGGCAGTGCAGGCCCCAGCTGCATGATCGCTTCAGGCGTGTTGGACTCCATCCACTGAAGAAGCGAAGGCTACGAAGTGCGTACGTACAGCCCCAAGCCCGGCGATGTCACTCGCCAGTGGCACATCATCGACGCGCAGGACATCGTCCTGGGTCGTCTGGCCACGACGGCTGCGAACCTCCTGCGAGGCAAGCACAAGCCGGTCTACGCCCCCCACATGGACATGGGCGACTTCGTCATCATCATCAATGCTGACAAGGTCCACCTGTCGGGTAACAAGAAGACCCAGAAGATGGCCTACCGTCACTCCGGGTACCCGGGCGGTCTGCGCTCCATGCGGTACGACGAGCTGCTCGAGAAGAACCCCGAGAAGGCCGTCGAGAAGGCCATCAAGGGCATGATCCCCAAGAACTCCCTGGGCCGTCAGATGCTCTCGAAGCTGAAGGTCTACTCGGGCGAGAACCACCCGCACGCTGCCCAGCAGCCGGTTCCGTTCGAGATCACCCAGGTCGCGCAGTAGTTCCGGCCACCCCCTAAGACGAAAAGAATCTGAGGAGCATCGTGGCCGAGACCACCCCCGAGACGACCATCGACGAGTTCGAAGGCGTCGAGGAGTACACGACCGAGACCGAGGCCTTCGAGGGTGAGTACACCTCCGAGTCCCTCGCCTCCCGCTTCGGCGACCCGCAGCCGGCCGCCGGCCTGGGCCGTCGCAAGAACGCCATTGCCCGCGTCCGGATCGTTCCGGGCACCGGCAAGTGGAAGATCAACGGTCGCACCCTTGAGGACTACTTCCCCAACAAGGTGCACCAGCAGGAAGTCAACGAGCCCTTCAAGGTGCTCGAGCTCGACAACCGCTACGACGTTGTCGCCCGCATCTCCGGCGGCGGCGTGTCCGGCCAGGCCGGCGCCCTGCGCCTCGGCGTGGCCCGCGCCCTGAACGAGGCCGACGTCGAGAACAACCGCGGCCCGCTGAAGAAGGCCGGCTTCCTCTCCCGTGACGACCGTGCGGTCGAGCGGAAGAAGGCCGGTCTCAAGAAGGCCCGCAAGGCTCCGCAGTACAGCAAGCGCTAAATCGCCTGCTCGGCCTGCTTGGTCGGTCCGTGCGCCCCGGCGGCACTCCCGTGCCGCCGGGGCGTTCGGCTTTTCCGAACCTTGCTTTCATAGTCTTGGGAACACACCTGGGCATGGACCTGGGCACTTTCTGAGCGGCTCGGATGCAGAAACAGGCACGAGCCGGTCAGGGCATCGCATTTTCGGAGCACATTCGGAGGACAGCTGTGGGACGACTCTTCGGCACGGACGGCGTGCGTGGCGTGGCCAACGCGGGCCTGACGGCGGAGCTGGCGCTCGGCCTGTCGGTCGCGGCCGCGCACGTACTCGCCGAAGCGGGCAGCTTCGAGGGGCACCGGCCGACCGCCGTGGTCGGGCGCGACCCCCGCGCCTCGGGCGAATTCCTGGAGGCCGCGGTCGTCGCCGGCCTCGCCAGCGCGGGTGTCGACGTGCTCCGGGTCGGTGTGCTGCCCACCCCGGCCGTCGCGTACCTCACCGGCGTGCTCGGTGCCGACTTCGGCGTGATGCTGTCCGCCTCGCACAACGCGATGCCCGACAACGGGATCAAGTTCTTCGCGCGCGGCGGCCACAAGCTCGCCGACGAGCTGGAGGACCGGATCGAGGCCGTCTACGAGGAGCACCGCACCGGCGCTCCCTGGGACCGGCCCACCGGCGCGGGCGTCGGCCGGGTCCGCGACTACGACGAGGGCTTCGACAAGTACGTCGCCCACCTCGTCGCCGTCCTGCCCAACCGTCTCGACGGCCTGAAGATCGTCCTCGACGAGGCGCACGGCGCCGCCGCCCGCGTGTCGCCCGAGGCGTTCACCCGGGCCGGCGCCGAGATCGTCACCATCGGCACCTCGCCCGACGGCCTCAACATCAACGACGGCTGCGGCTCCACCCATCTGGAGCTGCTCAAGGCCGCCGTCATCGAGCACGGCGCCGACCTCGGCATCGCCCACGACGGCGACGCCGACCGCTGCCTGGCCGTCGACGCCGAGGGCCGTGAGGTCGACGGTGACCAGATCCTCGCCGTCCTCGCCCTCGCCATGCGCGAGGCGGGCACGCTGCGCGGCGACACCGTCGTCGCCACCGTCATGTCGAACCTCGGCTTCAAGCTCGCCATGGAGAGCGCGGGCCTGCACCTCGTCCAGACCGCGGTCGGCGACCGCTACGTCCTGGAGGCCATGAAGGAGCACGGCTACGCCCTCGGCGGCGAGCAGTCCGGCCACGTCATCGTGCTCGACCACGCCACCACCGGTGACGGCACCCTGACCGGTCTGATGCTCGCGGCCCGGGTCGCGGCCACCGGCAAGAGCCTCGCCGAGCTGGCCGGCGTCATGGAGCGGCTGCCGCAGGTCCTCATCAACGTGCCGGACGTCGACAAGTCGCGGGTGACCACCTCCGCCGAGCTGGCCCAGGCCGTCGGCGAGGCCGAGCGCGAGCTGGGCTCCACCGGCCGCGTCCTGCTGCGCCCCTCGGGCACCGAGCCGCTGGTCCGCGTCATGGTCGAGGCCGCCGACACCGAGCAGGCCGGAGCGGTGGCGGGCCGGCTCGCGGACGCGGTGAAGGCCGCGCTGGGCTGAGCCGCCGGGCCAGGGCCCCGTACGGGCATATGACAGGTCCCCCGCACCCACCACGGACAGTGGTGGGTGCGGGGGACCTGTCATATGCCGGTGTGTCCGGTGTGTACGGCCGCGTGGAGGGCCGTACACGCGCGTACGGCGGACGTACGGCCGCCGTACGGTGCGTCTCGTACGGTCAGAGCTTGCGCAGGCTCAGCCGCCGCACCTTGTGGTCCGGCCCCTTGCGCAGCACCAGCGTCGCCCGGCCCCGGGTCGGCGCCACGTTCTCCAGCAGGTTCACCTTGTTGATGGTCCGCCACATCGTGCGGGCGTACTCCAGTGCCTCCTCCTCGGAGACGCGCGTGTAGCGCTGGAAGTACGAGTCGGGGTTCTGGAAGGCGGTCTGACGCAGCTTCCGGAAACGGTTGAGGTACCAGCCCTCGATGTCCTCGGCGCGCGCGTCCACGTACACGGAGAAGTCGAAGTAGTCGGCGAGACCGACCCGGGTGCGGCCGTCCTTGCCGGGCAGGGCCGGCTGGAGGACGTTCAGGCCTTCCACGATGAGGATGTCGGGGCGGCGGACGACCAGCTGCTCGTCGGGCACCCGGTCGTAGATCAGGTGCGAGTAGACGGGCGCGGTGACCTCGTCCTTGCCCGCCTTGATGTCGGCGACGAAGCGGGTGAGGGCGCGCCGGTCGTACGACTCGGGGAAACCCTTGCGGGACATCAGCCCGCGCGCCTTCAGCTCCTCCATCGGGTACAGGAACCCGTCGGTGGTGATCCGCTCCACCCGAGGGTGTTCCGGCCAGCGCGCGAGCAGCGCTTGGAGGAGGCGGGCCACGGTGGACTTGCCGACGGCGACGGAGCCGGCGACACCTATGACGAACGGCGTGCCGCGCTGCTCGCCGCTCTCGCCGAGGAAGGTGTTCAGCGCGCCGCGCAGGCCGCTGGTGGCCTGCACGTACAGATTGAGCAGCCGCGAAAGCGGCAGGTAGATGTCCCGCACCTCGTCGAGGTCGATCACGTCCCCGAGCCCTTGGAGCCGCTCGACCTCCTCGGCGGTCAGCGGCAGCGGGGTCTTGTCGCGCAGCGCGCTCCACTCTTCGCGGGTGAGGTCGACGTACGGCGTCGGCCCGGCGGCGTTTCCGTTGGCACCTCGTGGCAGCGATGTGATCACGCTGTCATTGTCCCGGCTCTCCGGCCCGGGCGGAGGGTGGGGTCGCGTTCGCGGGGGTGCGGCGGCCCGGGTTCGGTACGCGGGAGGGCGTACGGCCGGGCGCTTCGCCGGATGCCCGGTCGGACGCGCGGCCGGACACCCGGTCGGACGCGCGCGTGGGGAGCAGGCGGCGCAGCCGTCGCTCGGCCGGTTTCTCCACGCGTGCGTGCAGCAGGGCGGCGACGCCCAGCGCGGCCAGGGCCGCCACTGTCATGACGGCGAGGTCCGACGGCAGGCCGGGCCCGGGGCCGTACCCCAGATGGCGTACGGCCTTGAGGACGACGGCGTGGCACAGGTAGTACGCGAAGGACCACTCGCCGAGCCGCACCAGCGTCGGCGAGCGCAGGAAGGACGGCCGCCCGTCGAGGTCGCCGACGGCGGCGGCCGCGATCAGCAGGGCGAAGACCGGGACGAGGAGGGCGTCGAAGGAGCCGATCGCGCCCGGGAGGGGGGCCAGGGCGTCCGGGTGGGCCATCCACAGCCGGCAGAGCAGGGCCACGCCCGCGACCAGGGCGAACGCCGCGCCGGTCCGGACCGGGGGCCGCGCCCCGCGCCGTACGAGCAGCCCCGCGCACACGCCCACCACGAACATCGGCGTCAGCGCGGGCGGCGAGGCGTACAGCAGCCGCTCCACCTCCGCCGGCCGCTCCAGGAGCGCGGCGGCCACCCGGGTGCCGGCCGTGGTGAGCACGCACAGCGCGGCCACGGCGAGCAGGGCCCTGGAGGAGCGGCGCAGCAGCAGCCACAGGAGGGGCGGGAAGGCCAGATAGAAGAACGCCTCCACCGACAGCGTCCAGGTGACGACGTTCATCGTCATGAAATGCCCGGTGGTCCACGCCTGCCCGAACGTGAGGGTCCAGGCGATGTCCGCCCCGGACACCGGGACGTGCCACCACGCTTTCATCATTCCGACGGTCAGTGCGGTGGTGACGGCGAGCAGCGGCCAGATGCGGGCGAAACGCCGCGCGTAGTAATGCGGGGCGGAATCCGAGGGGCGTGCCACCCAGGCCATGATGAATCCGGACAGAACGAAGAAGAAAGGGACTCCTTCGTATCCGAGGGCGGCGAGTTCATAGGCCCCCTTGGATTCCGCGAAGTAACCGCGGGCGTGAAAGAGGAAGACCCCGAACGCGGCGAACCAGCGCAGCCCGGTCACGGAGTCCACCCGCGTGCCGCCCAGCGGCATCGCCCATGGTGTCCGGCGGGACCAGGAGGCGGGCGTGCCCGTCCCGGCCGGCTCTATGTGGGCGGCGGACGCGGGGTCTCTCGTGAGCGCGGGAATGGCGACAGCCCCCCAGGAAAGGGAATCGGCGGCTCGGGCGGGCGGCCGGGGCGCCGCTCCGCGGGTGCGGATGTCTGTGACCTGAACGTGACCCGGCGGCGAACGTACCACGCCCGAAGGCAGCGGCACGGTTACCCCAATCGGTGCGAAAGTGTCGATTTCTCGACGGAAATGTGGAGGCGCTGCGCTGTCATGTCCGCATAAGGTTCGCGAGGACATTACTTGCGAACTAAAGAGAGCCGATTCATGAGATCCCGCACCCTTCGCCAGGCCGCCATCGCCACCGCCGCTGCCGCCTCTCTCGCGCTGCTGCTCACCGCCTGCGGTGGTGACGACGCCGACAAGCCGGCGAAGGACGACGGCAAGAAGGCCGACGCGTCCGCGTCCGCGCCCGCCGCCCCCGCCAAGAGCGAATCGAACGCGAAGGCGCTGTCCGCTGCCGACCTGGAGAAGCGGATCATCGAGCAGGCCGACCTCAAGGGCCACAAGGTCCAGAAGTTCAAGGCGGGTGAGTCCCTGGCCGCCGACGCCGTCGCCACCGACAAGGCCGCGTGCAAGCCGCTGGCCGACGCCCTGGCCGCCATCTCCACCGGCACTCCGGGCGCCAGCGCGCAGCGCAAGGCCGTCGAGGTGCCGAAGAAGGGCACCGACCCGATGGCCGCCCTCAGCACGCCGGTGACCTCGATGGTGCTCGGCTCGTACGACGCCGACGGCGCGGAGAAGGCGTTCGCCTCGCTCAAGGCCGCGGGCGAGTCCTGCACCGGCGGCTTCACCATCATCGCCGCCGGCGAGAAGAACAAGATCACGAAGGTCACCCCCGACACGCTGACCGCCGGCGACGAGGCCCTGGCCTGGACGGTCGCCCGCGACATGGACGGCGAGTCCTTCCCCATCAAGCTCGCGGTCTTCCGCAAGGGCAACAACCTCGCGTCCTTCGTCACGCTGAGCATGACGGGCGCGGCCAAGGAGCAGCCGAAGGTCCTGATCGACGCGCAGGTGGCGAAGCTGGGCTGACTTTGGGAATAGGGTCGCCTCGCCAGAACCCGGGGGCTTGGCGGGACCGAATTACCCCGAGGATTTCAAGCGGGACGCGGTGGGTGTGGTCTCCTCGACCACGCCCACCGCAGCCTCGCCGCTGTTCCTGGTGGCCTCGGTGTCGGCGAGTATTCTGGGCCCCTCGCCAATTACGTAATTGGCGAGGGGCCCAGAGGGAATTTCTGTGGAATCCACTGGTTCAGTCGCCGTGCAAGGTCGGTGGGGATAGTCCATCCGGCGCGCTCTTCTGCGACCTGTGTGATCTGTTGCTTGCGGCTGGCGTCAACGATCGCGCCATCTGCTCCACAGCTCAAGCGCTGCGGCTCTTGCTCGGTCCGTCAATCGATAACGCCGGGGAATCCGGAGCCAAGCCTCGTAGAACTCCCGCTGCTCCGCCACGGTTCCGACGACGGTCGGATCTGCGTGATCGAAGATGAACACATGCTTCCGCGCGACTCCCTTTTTCTCCAACAGATAAAGGGTGCGCCCGCCCGACATGTCGCGCGACATGCCCGATGGGTGGGCATCGACGCGCGCCCCGTTGCAGAGCAGCAAGTACCCTAGGGGCTCGATCTGTAGCCTCACGTTTTCGAGTGCTTCAAACAGATCTCCTCCCATGGCGCTCCATCTTGCGCCGTGGGGACTCACGAGATCGAGACGGCACTCTTCGCCTGCTTGGAGATCCCAAACTTCCTGCTGGGACTTATCGGCAGACAGTACGATTACTTGGTGAAATTCCGTCACCATCACCCACCGTGATTCGGATTGTAGGCCCAGGGGCCAGTCGGCCTGCCCCACTTGTAATGACGGGCTCGATAGACCAGCGATCCATCAATCCCTCCCACGAAGGCGACTTCCCTCTCGCTCGGATAGGGGGTGACGTCAACGGCGACAAGGTGCCGGACATCACGACGTCGTACAGCTTCGCCGTCGGTGCGACCCGGGTCTACACCTTCTACGGGACCGGGGGCGGAGGTGTCAGTTCACCGGTGCCCACCTGGTACGCCCGGGCCGGCGCCTCGTGATGTGACCGGCGCCCCGTGAGGCGACCACGTTGATTCGGCCGACCGGCCGTCCCGGCCGCACCCCGAGCTCCTGGGGCCCGCCCGGACCCCGCGTGCGCTCCATCCGATTCGGTGCGGTCCGCCGTAGGCTGCCGACATGTGCGGAATCGTGGGATATGCCGGCGGGCAGTCGGCGCTCGATGTGGTCATCGCCGGTCTCAAGCGGCTCGAATACCGCGGCTACGACTCGGCCGGCGTCGCGGTGCTCAGCGACGGAGGGCTCGCCGCCGCCAGGAAGGCCGGCAAGCTCGTCAACCTGGAGAAGGAGCTGGCGGAACGCCCCCTGCCGGACGGGCCCGCCGGCATCGGGCACACCCGGTGGGCCACCCATGGCGCCCCCACCGACGCCAACGCCCACCCGCACCTCGACAACGCGGGCCGGGTCGCCGTCGTCCACAACGGCATCATCGAGAACTTCGCCGCCCTGCGCGCCGAACTCGCCGGCCGAGGCCACGACCTGACGTCCGAGACGGACACCGAGGTCGTGGCCCATCTGCTCGCCGAGGAGTTCTCCTCCGCCGGCGACCTCGCCGAGGCCATGCGGCTGGTGTGCCGGCGGCTCGACGGCGCCTTCACCCTGGTCGCCGTCCACGCCGATCAGCCCGACGTGGTCGTCGGCGCGCGCCGCAACTCCCCGCTCGTCGTCGGCGTCGGCCAGGGCGAGAACTTCCTCGCCTCCGACGTCTCCGCCTTCATCGCGCACACCCGTACCGCCATCGAACTCGGCCAGGACCAGGTCGTCGAGCTGACCCGCGACACCGTCACCGTCACCGGCTTCGACGGCACGCCCGCCGAGGTCCGGACGTACCACATCGACTGGGACGCCTCCGCCGCCGAGAAGGGCGGCTACGCCTCCTTCATGCTCAAGGAGATCGCCGAGCAGCCCCGGGCCGTCGCCGACACCCTCCTCGGCCGGATCGACGCCGAGGGCCGGCTCCGGCTCGACGAGCTGCGCATCCCCGACGCCGTGCTGCGCGAGGCCGACAAGATCGTCGTGATCGCCTGCGGCACCGCGTACCACGCCGGGCTCATCGCGAAGTACGCCATCGAGCACTGGACCCGGATCCCGTGCGAGGTGGAGCTGGCGAGCGAGTTCCGCTACCGCGACCCGATCCTCGGCCCGCGCACCCTCGTCGTCGCGATCTCCCAGTCCGGCGAGACCATGGACACCCTGATGGCGCTGCGCCACGCGCGCGAACAGGGCGCGAAGGTGCTCGCCGTCTGCAACACCAACGGCTCCACCATCCCGCGCGAGTCCGACGGCGTCCTCTACACCCACGCCGGGCCCGAGATCGCGGTCGCGTCCACCAAGGCGTTCCTGACCCAGCTCGTCGCCTGCTACCTGCTCGCCCTCTACCTCGGGCAGGTGCGCGGCACCCAGTGGGGCGACGAGATCCAGGCCCTCATCCGCGAACTCGCCCGGATCGGCGACGAGGTGGAGAACGTCCTGCGCACCATGGAACCCGTCCGCGCGCTCGCCCGCTCCCTCGCCGACAAGGACACCGTCCTGTTCCTCGGCCGGCACGTCGGCCACCCCGTCGCCCTCGAAGGCGCGCTCAAGCTCAAGGAACTCGCCTACATGCACGCCGAGGGCTTCGCCGCCGGCGAGCTGAAGCACGGGCCGATCGCCCTCGTCGAGCAGGATCTGCCGGTCGTCGTCATCGTCCCCTCGCCGCGCGGCCGGTCCGTCCTGCACGACAAGATCGTCTCCAACATCCAGGAGATCCGGGCCCGCGGCGCGCGCACCATCGTCATCGCCGAGGAGGGCGACGAAACGGTCGTCCCGTACGCCGACCATCTCGTCCGCATCCCCGTCACGCCTACGCTGCTTCAGCCGCTGGTCTCCACGGTGCCCCTGCAGGTCTTCGCCTGCGAACTGGCGACGGCCCGGGGCAACGAGGTCGACCAGCCGCGCAACCTGGCCAAATCCGTGACAGTGGAGTGAGTGAAGAAATGATCATCGGGGTGGGGATCGACGTGGCGGAGATCGACCGGTTCGCCGCGTCACTGGAACGGACGCCGGGCCTCGTCCAGCGCCTCTTCGTCGAACGCGAACTGCTGCTCCCGAGCGGCGAACGGCGCGGACCGGCCTCCCTCGCGGTCCGCTTCGCCGCGAAGGAAGCCGTGGCCAAGGCCCTCGGCGCGCCCGCCGGACTGCACTGGACCGACGCCGAGGTGTACGTGGAGGACAGCGGACAGCCCCGGCTACGAGTCCGCGGCACCGTCGCCGCCCGCGCCGCCGAACTGGGCGTACGGCACTGGCACGTCTCCCTCAGCCACGACGCGGGGGTGGCGTCCGCGGTGGTGATCGCCGAGGGTTGACCCATGCGCAGCGCACACCGTGTCGAGACCGTCCGGGCCGCCGAGGCCGCGCTCATGGCCCGCCTGCCCGACGGCGCCCTGATGCAACGGGCCGCCGCCGGCCTCGCCGCCGCGTGCGCCGGGCTCCTGCCCCGGGTCTACGGCTCCCGGGTCGTCGTCCTCGCCGGCAGCGGCGACAACGGCGGCGACGCCCTCTACGCCGGCGCCCGCCTCGCCCGCCGCGGCGCCCGCGTCACCGCCGTCCTGCTCGGCACGCGCGCCCACCCAGGCGGACTCGCCGCGCTGACCGGCGCCGGCGGGCGCGTCGCCGACGACCCGTACGACGCCCTCGCCGACGCCGACCTCGTCCTCGACGGCATCACCGGCATCGGCGGACACGGCGGACTACGCCCCGACGCCGTACCCGTCGCCCGCGCCGCCTGCGGCTCCGACGCCGTCGTCGTCGCCGTCGACCTGCCGAGCGGCGTCGAGGCCGACACCGGCGAAGTCACCGGAGAAGCCCTGTGCGCCGACGCGACCGTCACCTTCGGCACCTACAAGCCCGGACTCCTCGTCGACCCCGCGCGTTCCTACGCCGGCGCCCTCCGGCTCGTCGACATCGGCCTCGGCCCCCACCTGCCCGAACCCGACCTGGAAGCCCTCCAACACGCCGACGTGGCCCGGCTCCTGCCCGCGCCCGGCGCCGCCAGCGACAAATACCGGCGCGGCGTCGTCGGCATCGTCGCCGGCTCCGCCCGCTACCCGGGCGCCGCCGTCCTCGCCGTCACCGGCGCGCTGCGCGGCGGCGCCGGCGCCGTCCGCTACGTCGGCCACGCCGCCGACGCCGTCATCGCCGCCCACCCCGAAGCCCTCGTCCACGCCGGGCCGCCCGCCCGCGCCGGACGCGTCCAGGCCTGGGTCGTCGGACCCGGCCTCGGCGACGAACCCGGCGTCGCGGACGTCCTCGCCTCCGATGTCCCCGTCCTCGTCGACGCCGACGGACTGCGCGGGCTCACCCCGGCCGCCCTCGCCGCCCGCTCCGCACCCACCCTGCTCACCCCGCACGCCGGCGAAGCCGCCGCCCTCCTCGGCACCTCACGCGAGGAAGTGGAGGCGGAACGCCTCGCGGCCGTACGCGAACTCGCCGCGCGCTACGGAGCGACCGTGCTGCTCAAGGGCGCCACGACCCTCGTCTGCCCGGCGGGAGGGGACGGCGTCGTCCGGGTCAACCCGACGGGGACGCCGTGGCTCGCGACGGCGGGGAGCGGGGACGTGTTGTCAGGGCTCGGCGGCTCCCTGCTGGCGGCGGGGCTGTCCGCGGTGGACGCGGGGAGTGTGGCGGCGTATGTGCATGGGCTGGCGGGGCGGCGGGCGGCGGCGTTGGGTGGTGCGGGGGGCGCGGGGGGCGCGGGGGGCGCGGGGGCGCGGGGGCGCGCGGGGGCGCCGGTGACTGCGGTGGAGGTGGCGGCGGGGGTGGCGGGGGCGTGGGCGGACGTGGTGGGGGCGGGGGCGCTGCGCTGAGCTTGTGGTGGTGCGGGGCGTGGTGGTGGGGCGTGCGGGGGCGCGGTCGGGGTTGCGGGGTGGTGCGTGTGGGTGGTGGTGGGTGCGCGTGGGCCGGTCCGGGGGTCGTGTTCTGCACTGCATGATTTACGGCGCGGGAGCCCTTGTAGTGCGTGAGGCGTTGCTGTTTCCGCGCCACAAATCACGCTTTACGTTTCGAATACGACCCCCTTCCCGGCCCCCGCTCCCGTCCCGCGTCGTGGCGCACCACCCCGCACCCCTCCCGCTTAAGTGGAGGGGGAAGGGGCGGGCGTTGGGGGCACCCGTCCGTCGGTGGGAGGTGAGGGTGGGGGAAGGGGAGAAAAATGGGATGGGGCAGGCTCGGGGGCCGTACCTGAGAGACTAGGGCGCGATGAACCAGACACCGCTGACCCGCCGCGCCCGTGCCGAGATCGATCTGGGAGCGCTGCGTGCGAACGTACGTGCGCTTCGCGCCCGTGTCGCGCCCCACGTCCAGCTGATGGCCGTGGTCAAGGCCGACGCGTACGGCCACGGTGCCGTGCGCTGTGCCGAGGCGGCGCTCGACGCGGGGGCGACCTGGCTGGGGACGGCGACGCCGCACGAGGCGCTGGCGCTGCGGGCGGCCGGGCTGACCGGGCCGCGGATCATGTGCTGGCTGTGGACGCCGGGCGACCCGTGGGCCGAGGGCATCGAGGCCGGGCTCGACATGTCGGTGAGCGGGCTGTGGGCGCTGGCCGAGGTCACCGCGGCCGCGCGGGAAACCGGGCAGCGGGCGCGGATCCAGCTCAAGGCCGACACCGGGCTCGGCCGCAACGGCTGCCAGCCCGCCGACTGGCCCGAACTCGTCACCGAGGCGCTCAAGGCCGAGGCCGAGGGCCTCGTCAAGGTCACCGGGCTGTGGTCGCACTTCGCGTGCGCGGACGAGCCCGGGCACCCGTCGATCGTCGCGCAGCTGGACGCGTTCCGCTCGATGGTCGCCCACGCCGAACAGGCCGGTATCCGGCCCGAGGTGCGGCACATCGCCAACTCCCCGGCCACGCTCACCCTGCCCGAGGCCCACTTCGACCTCGTCCGTACCGGCATCGCGATGTACGGCGTCTCGCCCGACCCGGCGATCGGCACCTCCGCTGGCTTCGGCCTGCGGCCGGTGATGTCGCTGAAGGCGAGCGTCGCGCTGGTGAAGCAGGTCCCGGGCGGCCACGGCGTGTCGTACGGGCACCACTACGTCACCCCCGGCCCGACCACCCTCGGCCTCGTCCCGCTCGGCTACGCGGACGGCATCCCCCGGCACGCCTCCGAGCGCGGCCCCGTGCTCGTCGGCGACCGGGTGCGGACGGTCGCGGGGCGGGTCGCCATGGACCAGTTCGTCGTGGACCTCACCGGTGACACCCCCGAACCGGGCGCGGAAGCGGTGCTGTTCGGTCCCGGCGACCAGGGCGAGCCGACCGCACAGGACTGGGCCGACGCCGCCGGCACCATCGCGTACGAGATCGTCACCCGGATCGGCACGCGCGTGCCGCGGGTCTACGTGGGGGAGTGACGGACCGGCCGTGGGCGACGACACCTGGCGGCGCGCCGGCTGGGCCGGAGCCGCGATAGGCGTGCTCGCCGCCGGTGCGGCGGCCGGGGTCGCGATCGAACGGCTCGCCCTGGGACGTTCCGTACGGGAGAAGGCGCGGCTCGCGCTCGACTCCGAAGGCCCGTACGGCACCCTGCGCGGCACCCCGGGGCGGGTGTTCGCCGACGACGGCACCGAACTCTTCTACGAGGTCGATGAGATCGACGAGGTCGATGAGGCTGAAGGGGTTGGAGGGGCCACAGGGCTCGCAGGGGCCGGTGCGGGGGAGCGGCGGCTCTTCGGCGGCGAGCCGCCGGCGGCCCTCACCGTCGTCTTCTGCCACGGCTACTGCCTCGCCGCCGACTCCTGGCACTTCCAGCGCGCCGCCCTGCGCGGCGCGGTCCGCGCCGTGTACTGGGACCAGCGCAGCCACGGCCGTTCGGGGCGCGGGGTGGCCCAGACCGGGCCCGACGCGATACCGGTCTCCATCGACCAGCTGGGCCGCGACCTGAAGGCCGTCCTCGACGCCGCCGCACCCGAGGGGCCGCTGGTGCTTGTCGGTCACTCCATGGGCGGGATGACGGTCATGGCGCTGGCCGACCGGTTCCCGGAGCTGGTGCGCGAGCGGGTCGTGGGCGTCGCCCTCGTCGGGACGTCGGCGGGGCAGCTCGACGACGTCAGCTACGGCCTGCCGCCGGCCGGGGTCAAGGCGGTGCGCCGGGTGCTGCCCGGAGTGCTGCGGGCCCTCGGCACGCGCGTGGAGCTGGTGGAACGCGGGCGGCGGGCCACCACCGATCTGTTCGCCGGGCTGGTCAAGAAGTACTCGTTCGCGACGAAGGACATCGATCCGGCCGTCGCCCGCTTCGCCGAGCGGATGATCGAATCGACGCCGATCGATGTCGTCGCCGAGTTCTACCCGGCGTTCGCCGAGCACGAGAAGACCGCCTCCCTGGCCGCTTTCCGGGACCTGCCGGTGCTCGCCCTCGCGGGCGACCAGGACCTCGTCACACCGCCCTCCCACACCGAGGCCATCGCCCGCGCGCTGCCCGACGCCGAGCTGGTGGTCCTGCCGGACGCCGGTCATCTGGTGATGCTGGAGCGGCCCGAGGAGGTCACCGGCCGGCTCGCCGACCTGCTCGTACAGGCGGCGGAGACGGTCCGGGCCAGGGAACGGAAGCAGCACCGGACGTAGCGCCACCCCGGTCTCGGCGCCGGCGCCCGCCCGGGTACGGGGCGGGGCCCCGGGCGGCGAACGCGCGGCGCGGCAGCGGTTAAGTTGGCGGGCATGGAGACTCCGCACGACCCCGCACCCGCAGGCCCGCTCAACCAGGCCACCCTCGCCGTCGACTCGCCCGAACTCATGCAGGAACTGGGCCGCCGGCTCGCCAAGCTGCTGCGCCCCGGCGACCTCGTCATGCTCACCGGCGAGCTGGGCGCCGGCAAGACCACCATGACCCGCGGGCTCGGCGAGGGCCTCGGGGTGCGGGGCGCGGTCACCTCCCCGACGTTCGTCATCGCGCGCGTCCACCCCTCGCTGATCGGCGGCCCGGCCTTGGTGCACGTCGACGCGTACCGGCTCGGCGGCGGTCTCGACGAGATGGAGGACCTGGACCTCGACGTCTCGCTGCCCGAGTCCGTCGTGGTGGTGGAGTGGGGCGACGGCAAGGTCGAGGAGCTGACCGACGACCGGCTGCACGTACTGATCCACCGAGTCGTCGGCGACACCGACGACGACCGGCGCACGGTCATGCTGCACGGCATCGGCGCGCGCTGGGCCGAGGAGGACCTCCAGCTGCTGTGATCCCCCCACCGGAGGTGGGCTCAGGGGCCTTACGGAGAACTCGGCCGGGGAACCGCCGGGGCACTCGTCCGGAGAACTCGGACGGGGCACTCCTCCGGGGAGCGCGCTCAGGGAACTCTCGGGGGTCTCCCGGGGAAATTCCGGGGACCCTCAGGGGTGATGTCCGCGGGTCGCGGCCACTCGTTCCGACAACGTGTCGGGAAAATGTTGCGCGGGTGCTCCCCGCCGTGATGACATGGAGGAACGAGCCGAGTTAGGTGTACCTAACCTACGGGAGGCAGCATGGCGACGCCCGAGCGTGACGGAACCGTGCGCGGTACGGAGAAGGTCTCGATGCGAGAGCTGCTGGCCGCCTGCGCGGCGGCCGAGGCCGTGTCGACGCCGCCCGGCGAGCGTGAGATCCCGCGCATTCCCGCGGCCTCGACGAGCGAGCCGGAGGACCGGACCGGGCCCGAGGACGGGATGGTGCGGGACGAGGCCGCCTGAGCGGCCCGCCCCTGGTCCCGTACGGGTGGAAGGTGTCCCGCTGTTCCACCGCTGTCCCTTAAGGGTGCGGGTTTCCGTGCTCTCTTATGGGCGTGCGGCCCCTACGGGACCACGACCACCTTCGCGCCGATCGACGCGAACGCCCACATCGCGTCCGCGTCCGCGCGCTTCATCCGTACGCCGCCGGTCTTCTTCGACGGGTCGGGGCTCGGCATCGAGCCGTCCACCGCCGCGCTGAAGCCGATCACCGCCTCCTGCGTGATCGCGAACCGCACCACGTGCTCGATCTGCACGCCGTCGGAGCCGCGCACCGTGCCGGCGCGCGAGGTCACCGCGTAATTGCCGGGCAGCGGCGAGACCGTGCTCGGCATCACCGTGAAGGTCTTCGTGATCTTGTTCTTGGCGTCGACCAGCCACACCCGGCGGTCGTCCAGCGCGTAGACGACCCGCTCGCCGGTGCCCGAGCCCTCCGGCAGCGTTATCGGATCCTTCTGCGGCGGCGGCTTCGGCTTCCCGGTCGTCGTGGCCGTGGGCGCCACGCTCGGAGTGCGGGAGTCCGCCGCGAGTTCGCTGGGGGCCGGCGCGGACGCCGATGCCTGATACGCGAGGAATGCGACCGCGGCGACGGCCACCGCGGTGAGCCCGGCCACGAATCCCGAGCTGCTCCGTGCCACCGTGCGCCCACCTTCTGTCGTACGTACGTATCGGTGTCTGACGCCTGACCGTAGCAGTCGTCGTACCGCGGGGGCGGGGCGCCGCACCTCCGCGTCCGGCGCCGTAGGCTGTTCGCGTGCTCTTGCTCGCCATGGATACCGCCACACCCGCCGTCACCGTCGCCCTGCACGACGGGGACTCCGTCGTCGCCGGGGACACCCAGGTCGACGCCCGCCGTCACGGGGAGCTGCTGCTGCCCGCCGTCGACCGGGTGCTCAAGACGGCCGGGCTGAAGCTCGACGCGGTGACCGGACTGGTGGTCGGCGTCGGCCCCGGCCCGTACACCGGACTGCGCGTCGGCCTCGTCACCGCCGCTGCCTTCGCCTCCGCGCTCGGCGTACCCGTGCACGGTCTGTGCACGCTCGACGGCCTCGCCTACGCCGCCGGCCTCGACGAGCCCTTCGCCGTCGCCACCGACGCGCGGCGCAAGGAGGTCTACTGGGCGCGGTACGACGACTCCCGTACGCGCGTGACGGAGGCCGCCGTCGACCGGCCCGCCGACATCGCCGAGCAGCTCGCGGGCCTGCCCGTGGTCGGCGCCGGGGCCCGGATCTACCCCGAGGCATTCCCCGACGCCCGCGACCCCGAGCACCAGTCCGCCGCGGCGCTCGCCGCCCTCGCGGCCGAGAAGCTGGCGGCCGGGGGCGAGGGCTTCCTCGACCCGCAGCCGATGTACCTGCGCCGGCCCGACGCGCAGGTGCCCAAGAACTACAAGGTGGTCACGCCCAAGTGACCGATGTGACCGGTGGGGCGGACGCGACCGGCGGGACGGACACGGCCGGCGCGGTTCGCGGGACGGACACGGCCGGCGCGGTCGGTGGGACGGACACGGCTGGCGCGGTCCGCGGGGCGGACGTGGCCAGTGCGGTCGGCGGGGCCGGTGTGACCGGTACGGCCGACGGCGGCTCGGGTTCGGGTTCGGGCTCGGGCACTGACGTGGGAGCTGGCGCGGGCGCTGGCGCGGGGGCGGCCGAGCGCCGCTCGGCGGCGGTCCTGCGCGAGATGCGCTGGTGGGACCTGGCCCCGGTGCTCGCCCTCGAAGCCGACCTGTTCCCCGAGGACGCCTGGTCCGAGGGCATGTTCTGGTCGGAGCTGGCGCACGCCCGCGGCCCGCGCGCGACCCGCCACTACGTCGTCGCCGAGGACCCGGCCGACGGGCGGCTCGTCGGTTACGCGGGTCTCGCCGCGGCCGGCGGACTCGGCGACGTGCAGACGATCGCCGTCGCCCGCGACCAGTGGGGCACCGGCCTCGGCGCCCGGCTGCTCACCGACCTCATCCAGGCCGCCACGTCCTTCGAGTGCGACGAAGTCCTGCTCGAAGTACGGGTGGACAACACCCGGGCTCAGAAGCTCTACGAGCGCTTCGGCTTCGAGCCCCTCGGGTTCCGGCGCGGCTATTACCAGCCGGGCAACGTCGACGCGCTCGTGATGCGACTGATCGTTCAAGGAACTGGGACCGATATCTGATGGCTGCTGACGAACCCCTGGTACTCGGCATCGAGACCTCGTGCGACGAGACCGGCGTCGGCATCGTGCACGGCACCACCCTCCTCGCCGACGCCGTCGCCTCCAGCGTCGACACGCACGCCCGCTTCGGCGGCGTCGTGCCCGAGATCGCCTCCCGCGCCCACCTGGAGGCGATGGTCCCGACCATCGAGCGCGCCCTGAAGCAGGCCGGTGTCTCCGCACGGGACCTGGACGGCATCTCCGTCACTGCCGGGCCGGGCCTCGCGGGTGCGCTGCTCGTCGGCGTGTCGGCGGCCAAGGCGTACGCGTACGCCCTCGGCAAGCCGCTCTACGGCGTCAACCACCTCGCCTCGCACATCTGCGTCGACCAGCTGGAGCACGGCCGGCTGCCCGAGCCGACCATGGCGCTGCTGGTCTCCGGCGGTCACTCCTCGCTGCTGCTGTCCAGCGACATCACCTCCGATGTCCGGCCGCTGGGCGCCACCATCGACGACGCGGCGGGCGAGGCGTTCGACAAGATCGCCCGGGTGCTCGACCTCGGCTTCCCCGGCGGCCCGGTGATCGACCGGCTCGCGCGGGAGGGCGACCCGAAGGCGATCGCGTTCCCGCGTGGACTGTCCGGCTCCAGGGACCCCGCGTACGACTTCTCCTTCTCCGGCCTGAAGACCGCCGTGGCCCGCTGGATCGAGGCCAAGCGGAACGCGGGCGAGGAGGTGCCCGTACGGGATGTCGCCGCGTCCTTCCAGGAGGCGGTCGTCGACGTACTCACCCGCAAGGCCGTCCGGGCCTGCAAGGACGAGGGTGTCGATCATCTGATGATCGGCGGCGGTGTGGCCGCCAACTCGCGGCTGCGGGCGCTCGCCGAGGAGCGCTGCTCGCGGGCCGGCATCCGGCTGCGGGTGCCCCGGCCGGGGCTGTGCACCGACAACGGTGCGATGGTCGCGGCGCTCGGCGCGGAGATGGTCGCCCGTGGGCGGGCCGCCTCCGACTGGGAGCTGTCGGCGGACTCTTCGCTGCCGGTGACCGAGTCGCACGTGCCCGGCGCCCACGCCCACGGTCCTGACCATGTGCACGACCACGATCACGTGCACGAGGTCAGCAAGGACAACCTGTACTCGTGAGCACCGTCACCGTCACGCTGATGTGGGAGGCGCGCGCGGCCGAGGGCCGCGGCGCCGAACTCCTGGAGTGGGCGCGCGCCCAGGTCCTGCCGGGGACGCCGGCGCGCCGGGAGACCTTCCGCGCGCCGCAGGACCGGGTGCTGGTCCTGACCTGGTGGGAGACGGCGGAGGGGGTGGGTGCGGAGCTGCCCGAACTGCCGGAGCCGGAGGCGGGGCTGGTCACCCGGCCGGTGCATCGGTGGCGCTTCGAGTCGGTGGGGCCGGTGGAGACGGCGGGGTCGGTGGAGACGGTGGGGCCGGCGGGGTCGGCGTAGTGCGCGTCGCTCCGATGTAGTGCGAATGAATATTCGTAGATAGAGCAACCATTCGATAATTTCGGGCATCCCACAGCGCGTGAAGAAGACGATCGCGCTGTGGGCGGCGCTGACCGCCGTGGCTCTGTTCGCAACCGGTTGTACGGCCGCCAGCGCCGACACCGAGACGCCGGGAGGCCCGGCCGCGACCCCCTCGGGCGCGGCCCCCTCGGCGGGTGCCAAGAAGACGGAAGACCCGGCCGCCGCGCGCGCCGCCGCGTACCGGAAGTGGGGGCTCAAGCCCCTCGCGGCCCCGCCCGCGCCGCCCTCGACGAAGCCGGTGACGCGCCCGGCCGGCGGCCCCGTTCCCGTCGTCAGCGACATCCCCACCACCGAGAAGATCGTCTTCATCACGATCGACGACGGCGCGGAGAAGGACCCCGAGTTCGTCACGATGATGCGCGACCTCAAGGTGCCGGTGACGATGTTCCTCACCGACAGCGCGATACGGAACGACCGGGGCTACTTCACCCCGCTCATCGCCCAGGGCCACGGTCTCGCCAACCACACCCTCACCCACCCGAACCTGCGCACCCTCACCCAGGAGGCCCAGCGCCGGGAGATCTGCGGGCAGCAGGACAAACTGGCGGCGGAGTACGGCAAGCGCCCCCGGCTGTTCCGCCCGCCCTACGGCAACTGGAACGAGGGCACCCGCGCCGCGGCGGCGGAGTGCGGCCTGGACGCGATCGTGCTGTGGCGCGAGTCGATGCAGATCAAGGACATGCAGTACCAGCGCCCGGACCGGAAGCTGCGGCCCGGCGACATCATCCTGGCCCACTTCCGCGGGCCGTCCGAACTCAAGGGCCGCACGATGACCCAGATGACCGCCAACCTGCTGCGCCACATACAGGAGCAGGGGTTCACGGTGGCCCGTCTGGAGGACTATCTCTGAGCCGTTCGGGGGCGGCGGGGGAGTGTTCTGAAAGAAGTCCGGCGGCGGTGTCGATGCGGGCGGTTTCCGTTCGGCGTATGAGTGGAGGGCGGGGAACGGCCCCGCCACCGCCTGCCGAGGAGGCGTCATGCCCCGCTATCTGTCCCTGGTCCGCATCCAGGAGAACACCATCGACATCGAGGACGCCGACGCCGGCTTCCAGGAGCGCATGGGCGCGCTCTTCGAGGAGATCACCAAGGCCGGCGTCATGCTGGACACCGCGGGGCTCAAGCCGACCGCCGAGGCGACCCGGCTGACCTGGTCGGGCGGGAAGGTGGGCTCCACGGACGGCCCCTTCACGGAGACGAAGGAGGTCGTCGGCGGCTACGCGCTGATGCGGTGCAAGGACAAGGCCGAGGCGCTGGAGTGGTCCCGGCGCTTCCTGGAGGTTCACCCGAAGCACTGGACGGTGGGGGTGGAGCTGCGGGAGATCGAGGATGTGCCGGGGCGGGAGGGGTGAGGTGGGGGGTGTGAGGCGGGGGTGGGGTGGGGGTGGGGTGGGGGCTTCTGAGGGTGCGGGTCAGGGCGGGTCCTACGGGCTGAGGTCCGAGTCGGGTTCGGGTGGTGGCCCGCCCTCTTTCCGAGTGTGGCCCCCTTCGCCGGGCCCTCAAGGGCGCTCCCTTCGGTCGCGTCGCTGCGCGACTCCGCTTCGCTTCGCCCTTGACCGCCCGGCTGCGGGGGCCTTTTCACACTCGGAGGGCGGGCCCGGGGAAAGGGTCCACGCGGGGGCGATGCTTGCTGCCGGGCGCCGTAGGCGAGTGGCGGGCCGGTGGGGTGTGGGGTCCGGGTATCGCTCCGGTCGGCTTGTCGGGCGCGGGCCGGTGGGGTGGGGCTCGGTTTGCGGCCGGGGTGGGCGGGACGGTGTCCGTCGGTTCGGGGTGCGCAGTTGTGGAGTGGGGCGGCCCGGGCCGTCTCGGCGGCCGGCCGCCGTCGACAGGCGGGGATTCATGCCCCGCTGGTCACCCCCGGTGGGTGGGGCGGGGGAAACCCCGCTCGCGCGGAGGGAAGGGGCCCTGGAATCGCCTCTGGAGTCACACCAGTTCACACCCGCCCCACGGCGGGAGCGGAGTCGCGCCTTCCACCCCGGGTTGGGTGAGTAAGTGCGCTCGCGAGCGTCTGGGGGCGCCTCAGTCGTCACAGGAGTTCACTCCTGCCCCATTTTCGGCGGGGATTTCGACTTACTCACCCGCCAGACGAAGGAACTGCGCGCGCGAGCAACCTCGTTCGCCCCTGCCGTCACGCGAGCCACACTCCGCTCCATCGAGGGGCGGAGCGACACCTTCCGCCCGACCGTGCGAGTTAGTGTGCTCGCGAGCGCCCGGGAGGGGTCTCTGAAGTCACGGGAGTTCGCAATTGCCCTATTTGGGGCGGGAATGTTGGCTTAAGTCGCCCCTTGGTAAAGTGGGTAAAATCCGAGGTCTGGCGATGTGAAGCCGCAGGTCAGCTCCTGTGATCCCCGCGCACGCGGGGGTGGTCCCGAAAGAACCTCGGAACGCGGCGTCGAGGAGGCGTGATCCCCGCGCACGCGGGGGTGGTCCGGCCGGGATGGGCTGGCTGACGTGCGCCGTCAGGTGATCCCCGCGCACGCGGGGGGGGGGGGGTCCCCGGGCGGCGTGAAGGGCGGCGTAGAGGTCGGCGTGATCCCCGCGCACGCGGGGGTGGTGCCAGTGAGTGCGCTCGGCGATTCTTCGGTGCCACCGGGCGGTGACCAGCGGGGCATGAATCCCAGCCCGCCGACGGCGGTCATTCGCTGAGCCGGGCCGGGCCGCCCCATTTCACTGCTGCGCACCCCGGGCCGGCGGGCACGGTCCTACCGGCCCGGGCCGCGAGCCGAGCCCCACCCCACCGGCGCACAGACAACGAAGCCGCCGGAGCGATACCCGGGCCCCACCCTGCCCCCGACCTGCCACTCGCCTACGGCGGCCGACGGACGGCACCGCCCCCGCGTGGACCTTTCCCCCCGGGCCGCCCTCCGAGAGTGTCTTTCGCGCCTGGAAGCGCCGGGTCAAGGGCGGAGCGCAGCGGAGTCACGCAGTGACGCGACGAAGGAGCGCCCTTGACGCGGTGGTGGAGGGCGCGACTCTCGGAAGGAGGGCGGACACCACGTCACATCCCACTCGGACCTCGCGCTATGACACGCCCCGCCCACCCCCTGCGGGCCGCCCAGCTCCGCCCAACTCCCCTACGAAGAGACCGAATAAGGTCGCCCCATGTCGTCTTTCCGGTATCTCCCGCCCCCTCCGCCGCCCGTGGAACTCCAGAGCTGGCCGGACCCGGCGGCGCGCCGGGCCGATCGGGCGCGCGCGATGGACGAGTTGCGCCGCGCGCTGCTCGGGGGCGGTCGGCTCACGCTGTTCCTGGTGTGGTTCCTGCTGCTTCAGCTCGGCTGGGGGCTGATCGCCGTGGGGCTGTCGCCGTTCATCGAGCCGGCGGGATCGGACGTGATCACGTCGATGATCGGGGTGTTCTGCGCTGCCCTCGGGATCGGGTTGTTCGTCCCGATGGTCTGGCTGACCGTACGGAGTCTGCTGCGCGACCGCGCCGTCCGTGAGCGGCTGGAGGCGTGGGCCGCGCTCGACCGGGATGCCCCGGCCGACGCGCGGCTGCGCGCGCCGGGGCTCAGTGTGTGCTGGCTGCTGCTGTCCTTCGCGCTGTGTGCGACCGGCCTGTGGGTCGCGTATGCCGTTCCGCTCAACACGACGCGGGACAACGGCGGTTACCCGCTCGTCGTCTACGGCATGGGCGCGGCCCTCATCCTGTGGGTGACGGGCCTGACCGGGCTCGCGAAGGCCTTCGGGCACTACCGCATGGCGATCCGCCCGACGGGTTCCGCCGGCGGGCCCGGCCCGGCTCCGGCCAGCGGCCCGCCGGCCGGCCGATCAGCATCGTCGGGGCTCCCGCGACCCGAGTGAGCAGCACCGTCGCGGAGTTGGGGCCCTTCGGCTTCACCTTGCGGCGGATCTCCTCCGGTTCGACCGCCGAGCCGCGCTTCTTCACGGTGAGCACACCCACCTCGCGCTCCCGCAGCAGAGCCTTCAACTTCTTCAGATTGAAGGGGAGTTCGTCGGTGATCTCGTACGCGGCGGCGTACGGGGTGGGGGTGAGCGTGTCGGCCGTGATGTACGCGATCGTCTCGTCGATCAGCCCGCCGCCGAGTTCCTCGGCGACCTCGGCGACCAGATGCGCGCGGATGACGGCGCCGTCGGGCTCGTAGAGATAGCGGCCCACCGGCCGGACCGCCGGGTCGGGCAGGGTGCCGCCGGTCAGGGCGGCGCCGCCGGGCAGCAGCGTCGCCCGCCGCGCGCCGGGCTCGGTGCCGAACCACAGCACGGCTTCCTTCACGTCCCCGCCGTCCGAGATCCACTCCGCCTCGGCCTCCTCGGGCACAGCCTCGTGCGGAATGCCCGGGGCGACCTTCAGCGCCGCGAATCGGGCCGCGCGGGCCGCGCCGACCGCCCAGGACAGCGGCGGCGAGTACGCCTCCGGGTCGAAGATGCGGCCCCGGCCGCCGCGCCGCGCCGGGTCGACGAAGACCGCGTCGTACGGCGTGGTGTCGATCTCGGTGACATCCGCGCACCGCACCTCGATGAGCCCGTCGAGACCGAGCGCCGCCGCGTTGGCGCGGGCGGTCTCGGCGGTCAGCGGGTCGCGGTCGACGGCGAGCACGGAGATCCCGGCGCGCGCGAGCGCGAGGGCGTCGCCGCCGATGCCGGAGCAGAGGTCGGCGACGCTGGTGACGCCGAGCGCCTTGAACCGGGCCGCGCGGTGGGCGGCGACGGTGGCCCGGGTGGACTGCTCGACACCGTTGGGCGTGAAGTACATCCGGTACGCGTCCTCGGCGCCGAACTTGGCGATCGCCCGCTGGCGCAGCCGGGCCTGGCCGAGGGCGGCCGAGACCAGTTCGGCGGGGTGGTCGCGGCGCAGCCGGGAGGCGAGCGCCAGTTCCTGGGCGGGGTCGTAGTCGCGCAGGACGTCGAGCAGGGTCTGGCCCTCGGGGGAGCGCAGGGCGGAGAAGGCGGCGAGGTCGGTCACCCCTCCCATTGTGCTGGCCGCCGGCGAAGTGGGCCGCCCGGGGGATGGTGCGAGGGGTGCCGGTGGTGTCGGGGCGGTGGACGGGCGGGGCGCTGACAGGATGCAGCGCCATGCAGCTAGTACGACAAAAGGAAGATAAGGGCTCGCATCGCTCCGCAGTGGGGAGCCCCTCCGGGAGTCCCCCCAAGGGGCCCTCCGGCACGTCCAGCGCTTCAGGCCCCTTCGGGCCCGGGTCCCTCCGTACCGTCGGACCCGCGCGCGTCGTCGGCGCCGCCCTGCTCGTCGCCGTGCTCGGCTCCGCCTGCGCCGCCCCGGACGGCGGCCCGGCCACCCCCGCCGCCCCGCACGCCAAGCCCGCCGCCGAACAGCCCCACGGTGCCCAGGGCACCCAGGGAGCCGAAGCCGCCCAAGGAGCCCAGGGAGCACAAGGCCCCCAGGGCGCGGCCGGCGCGCTCGGCTCGGCCGCCGAACGCGTCCGCGCGCAGCGCGCCGCCCGGGTGGCCGCCGCGAAGAAGTGGGGCCTGGACAAGCCGCCCCTCGACGCGCCCGAGCCGCCCGCCGTGAAGCCGGAGATCACCACCCGCCCGGGCTTCGAGACCGACGGGCCGGACCGGCCGCCGGTCTTCACCACCGTGCCCACCAAGCAGCGGGTCGTCTTCCTGACGATCGACGACGGCTCGGAGAAGGACCCCGACCTGCTGCGCATGATGAACGAGCTGAAGGTCCCGTACAGCGCCTTCCTCAGCAACTACCTGGTGAAGGACGACTACGGCTACTTCAGGAAGATGCAGTCCGAAGGGGTGACGCTGAACAACCACACGCTCAGCCACCCCTACCTGCCCGGTCTCGACTACGACGCCCAGCGCCACGAGATCTGCGACATGCAGGACATCATCCAGAAGCGGTTCGGCAAGCGGCCCGTGCTCTTCCGCCCGCCCTACGGCAACTACAACGACGACACCCTGCGCGCCGCCAAGTCCTGCGGCGTCAAGGCCGTGCCGCTGTGGGCCGCCGAGGCGTTCCCCGACCACATGGAGTGGCGCGAGTGGGACGAGGACCTGCACCCCGGTGACATCATCCTCACCCACTTCCGGGGGAAGGGGGACTGGAAGGGCACCATGCCGGACATGATCCGCAAGGTCATGAAGGTGCTCACCGACAAGGGGTACGCGGTGGCGAGACTCGAGGATTACGTGTGAGCCGGGCGCGCCGGCTCGCCGCCGTCCTGGTCCTGGCCGGCGCGCTGCTCGCGGCCCTCCCGGCGTGCGCCTCCTCGGTCGACCCCATCGAACGGCTCGGCCGCAAGGCCGCCGAGAGGGTCACCCCGCGCCCGCACGCGCGCCCGCACCACCACCGGCGCCGCCCGCGCACCCGCCCGCACGCCGGTCCGCATCCCGGCTCGCACGCGCGCCCGCACGGCAGTTCACACCCCGGCTCCCGCGAGCGCCCGCACAGTAGCCCGCGCCCCGGCGCGTACGACCGTCCGCGCACCGCCGTGCACCCCGGTGCCACCGGTTCCGTCGGCGCCACCGGTTCCGCCAAGGCCCCCGCGCCCGTACGGAACACGGCTCCCGTACGGAACCCCGCACCCCGCCCGGGCGTTCACCCGGCGCGTACCGCCGCACCGTCGGCACCACCGTCGCGCCGTGAACCATCCTCGGACTCGGGCTCGGACTCGGACTCGGCCCCGGCCCCGGACTCGGAATCACGTCCCGAACCGCCCCCGGAATCGCTCCCCGACGACACCACGGGGTCGTGAATTGGCACTCCGCTTGACCGAGTGCTAATCGCGGTCATAGTCTCGGCTCTGGCACTCCCCACCGGAGAGTGCCAACACAGCGACGGGCAGGTCCGGCACCCGCGACGACGGATCCACCTGGTCGCCACCTCAGACAGTCAACCCCGTGAGATCTCTGAAGGGGGAGGTCGGATCGTGACGACCGCCAGCTCCAAGGTTGCCATCAAGCCGCTTGAGGACCGCATCGTGGTCCAGCCGCTCGACGCCGAGCAGACCACCGCCTCTGGCCTGGTCATCCCGGACACCGCGAAGGAGAAGCCCCAGGAGGGCGCCGTCCTCGCCGTGGGCCCGGGCCGCTTCGAGAACGGCGAGCGCCTGCCGCTCGACGTCAAGGTCGGCGACGTCGTGCTCTACAGCAAGTACGGCGGCACCGAGGTGAAGTACAACGGCGACGAGTACCTCGTCCTCTCGGCTCGCGACGTGCTCGCGATCATCGAGAAGTAAGTCACCAAGGCACCTGAGCAAGATGCTTTGAGCTGCGCCCCCGACCCCCTGGTTTACCGCGGGCGGCCGGGGGCGCAGTTTCTTTCAACGATTTTTCGAGAGGGCTGAACCGCTCCCATGGCGAAGATCCTGAAGTTCGACGAGGACGCCCGTCGCGCCCTCGAGCGCGGCGTCAACAAGCTGGCCGACACGGTGAAGGTGACGATCGGCCCCAAGGGCCGCAACGTCGTCATCGACAAGAAGTTCGGCGCCCCCACCATCACCAACGACGGTGTCACGATCGCCCGCGAGGTCGAGATCGAGGACCCGTACGAGAACCTCGGCGCCCAGCTCGTCAAGGAGGTGGCGACCAAGACCAACGACATCGCGGGTGACGGCACCACCACCGCCACCGTGCTCGCCCAGGCCCTGGTTCGCGAGGGTCTGCGCAACGTCGCCGCCGGCGCCTCCCCGGCCTCCCTGAAGAAGGGCATCGACGCCGCCGTCAAGGCCGTCTCCGACGAGCTGCTCGCGACCGCGCGCCCGATCGACGACAAGGCCGACATCGCCGCCGTCGCCGCGCTGTCCGCGCAGGACCAGCAGGTCGGCGAGCTGATCGCCGAGGCCATGGACAAGGTCGGCAAGGACGGTGTCATCACCGTCGAGGAGTCCAACACCTTCGGCCTGGAGCTCGACTTCACCGAGGGCATGGCCTTCGACAAGGGCTACCTGTCCCCGTACATGGTCACTGACCAGGAGCGTATGGAGGCCGTCCTCGACGACCCGTACATCCTGATCAACCAGGGCAAGGTCTCCTCCATCCAGGACCTCCTGCCGCTGCTCGAGAAGATCATCCAGGCCGGTGCCTCCAAGCCGCTGCTGATCATCGCCGAGGACGTCGAGGGCGAGGCCCTCTCCACCCTCGTCGTCAACAAGATCCGTGGCACCTTCAACGCCGTCGCCGTCAAGGCGCCGGGCTTTGGTGACCGCCGCAAGGCGATGCTCCAGGACATGGCCGTCCTCACCGGCGCCACCGTCATCTCCGAGGAGGTCGGCCTCAAGCTCGACCAGGCCGGTCTGGACGTGCTGGGCTCCGCCCGCCGCGTGACCGTCTCCAAGGACGACACGACCATCGTCGAGGGCGCCGGTCAGTCCGGTGACGTCGCGGGCCGCGTCGCGCAGATCAAGGCCGAGATCGAGAACACCGACTCCGACTGGGACCGCGAGAAGCTCCAGGAGCGCCTCGCGAAGCTGGCCGGCGGCGTGTGCGTGATCAAGGTCGGCGCCGCCACCGAGGTGGAGCTGAAGGAGAAGAAGCACCGTCTGGAGGACGCCATCTCCGCGACCCGCGCCGCGGTCGAGGAGGGCATCGTCTCCGGTGGTGGCTCCGCGCTGGTCCACGCCGCCAAGATCCTCGAGGGCAACCTGGGCAAGGAGGGCGACGAGGCCACCGGTGTCTCCGTCGTCCGCCGCGCCGCCGTCGAGCCGCTGCGCTGGATCGCCGAGAACGCCGGCCTCGAGGGCTACGTCATCACCTCGAAGGTGGCGGAGCTGGAGAAGGGCAACGGCTTCAACGCCGCGACCGGCGAGTACGGCGACCTGGTCAAGGCCGGCGTCATCGACCCGGTCAAGGTGACGCGCTCCGCCCTGGAGAACGCCGCCTCCATCGCCTCCCTGCTGCTCACCACCGAGACCCTCGTGGTGGAGAAGAAGGAAGAGGAGCCGGCGGACGCGGGTCACGGCCACGGTCACGGTCACTCCCACTGACGCCTGAGCGTCGCGCCTGACACCGTCAGGCGCAGCCGAGGCCCGGTGCTCCCGTCGCGGGAGCACCGGGCCTCGCCCGTTTCCGGGGCCGGTCGCCGAGAGGGGCCGGATCTCGGGCGGGGCCGGGGCCGGTCTCAGCCCTCGACCGCGCCGAGCTGCCCCATCAGGCCCAGCAGGTCGTACTGCCACCAGCCCTCGACGATCTTCCCGTCGTCGTGGAAGCGGTGCACGAGCGTGCCGGTCATGGTCGCGTCGATGCCGGTCGGCTGGAGCCCGAGGAAGTCGCCGTTGTGGGTGCCCCGCCAGGTCCAGCGGGTGCAGACCCGGTCGCCCTCGGCGATCTGGTCCTCCACGGTGAAGTCGAAGTCGAAGCCGCCCCGCCACATCTCGACGGCGCGCTGGGTCGCGTCCATGCCGATGACGTCCTGCTCGTTGGTGGGGTCGTGGTCGTGGTAGCCCTCGGCGAGTACGTCGTCGAGCAGCGCCAGCTCGGGTTCATGGGCCAGCATGTCGAGCAGCCGCCGCGACTGGGTCTTGTACAGCGCTTCGTCCCGTACGACGTCCAGGTCCGTGAACGACGGCATCTCGTCGCAGAGCGCGATCATCTCGCGGAAGATCCGGTCGGTCTCCGGCAGTTGCGAGTTGCGCATGGCCACGTCGTACGACGGGAACTCGACGATCTCCACCACATGCGCGGAGTCCGAGCGGTCCTGGCCGACGGTGCTGTGGGTGGCGGTGCGTTTGCCCCGGGTCTGCTCGACCCACTGGTCCATGAGCCGGTTCAGCTCGTCGAACCGACTGGTCTTGCAGTCGATTATTTGTACGAAGGTCATGACGCCTCCCGCCCCGGAGGGGACCATTCCAGTCTAGGGCGGGAGGCGCCACTCGTCCGTTCGGCGGAGCGCGGGGTGCTGGGGCCGGGGCGGCCCGGGGGTCCGGGGCCCGGCCGCTACGCGGAGCGCGTGAGGTCCGCCGCCCGTATCTCCTCCAGGAACGGCTCCCCGCGCCCGTACCGCGCGACCTCCTCCAGGGCGTGGTCGGCCATGCGATGGAGTTCGTTGCCGAGCGAACCGGCGACGTGCGGGGTGAGAAGGACGTTGGGGAGCGTGTAGAGGGGCGAGTCGGGGGCCGGGAGCTCGGGGTCGGTGACGTCGAGGACGGCGTGCAGCCGGCCCGAGACCAGGTGCGGCAGGAGCGCGTCCTCGTCGACGAGCGAGCCGCGCGAGGTGTTGACCAGGGTCGCGCCGTCCGGCATCGCGGCGAGCTGCGCGGCACCGATCATCCGGTACGTGGTGGGCAGCCGGGGCGCGTGGACGGAGACGATCGAGCTGCGCGCGCACAGCTCGTCCAGGCCCACCAGCTCCACGCCGGGCGGCGGCGCCGTCAGGTACGGGTCGTAAAGCAGCACTTCCAGATCGAAGGGGCGCAGCAGGTCGAGGACCCGGCGGCCGATCCGGGAGGCGCCGACGATGCCGACCGTACGGCGGTAGTTGCCCCAGGCGGCGGACTCGTCGGCCCAGGGCTGCTCGGTGCGCAGCTCGGCGTACTGCCGGGCGGAGCGCAGCACCCGCTTCCCGGCGAACAGGATCGCGGCGAGCGTGTACTCGGCGACCGGCAGCGCGTTGGCGGCGGCGGCCGAGGCGACCGTGATGCCGCGCTCCCAGCAGGCGTCGGTCACATGGTGCTTGACCGAACCAGCCGCGTGCACCACGGACGTGAGGCGGGGTGCGCGGGCCAGCACCTCGGCGGTGAGCGGAGTGGCGCCCCAGCAGGTGAACAGGATCTCGGCCTCGGCGAGGGCGTCGGCGACCCGCGGGCCGGGTGCGGCGAGATCGTGGGCGACCAGGTGCGGGTCGGTCCGGGTGAGCGCGGCGAGCCGGTCGCGGTGGGCGCCGGTGAACAGGCGCTCGGCGATGCCGGGGCCCATGGCGAGGAGGAGGGAGGGGCGGCTGTCGGTGGTCGGCTGCATCCGGGACCTGTGGCCTTCCGTCGCGGGGAGCCAAAGGCTACGACGAGGGGGCGACGGCGAACAGGGAGGCGGGGAACGGGACTCCGTCGACGGCGAGGGGGCGGAAGCCGGGGTCGGGCCGGGGCCGACGCCGGGGGTGTCGTCGTACGGGATGTCCCGTACGACCCCCGATACCGAATCCCCGACCGCCACCGCCGGCCACCCCGACCGCACCGGCCACCCCTCCGGCCTCGCCCCCGGCCCCCGGCACGCGGCATCCGACACCCGGCCCCCGGTCACCCTGGACCGGCGACCGTCATGGCATATGCCGGAGAGGAGGTGAAGCACGCTCCATACGGGACTACTTGGGGCCGTACTTGCGCCCCGCCTTCGAGGACACGCCGCCGAGCAGTCCGCGCGGGGCGAGCTTCGCCACCCCCATCAGCGCCTTGTAGCGGGGGTCGGGGATGGACAGCGTCCGGCCCCGGGCCAGATCGCGCAGCGCCTCGGCCACCAGCTTGTCCGCGTCCAGCCACATCCAGCCCGGGATGTTGTCCGTCCCCATCCCCGCGCGCTCGTGGAACTCCGTCCGCACGAACCCGGGGCACAGCGCCATCAGCCGCACCCCGCTGCTCGCGAGGTCCCGCGCCGCGCCCTGGGTGAACTGCACGACCCACGCCTTGGACGCCCCGTAGGTGCCGCGCGGCAGGAACGCGGCCACCGAGGCGACGTTCACCACCCCGCCCCGGCCGCGCGACCGCATCGACTCGGTCGCCGCGGAGGTCAGCCGCAGCACCGCCTCGCAGTGCACCTTCAGCATCGTCAGTTCGTCGGCCATGGACACTTCGAGGAAGCGGCCCTTGTTGCCGAACCCGGCGTTGTTCACCAGGAGATCGACGGGGCGGCGGGTGCTGGAGAGCCGCGTCTCGACGGTCGCGATCCCCTCCTCGGTGGACAGGTCCGCGGACAGCACCTCCGCCTCGACGCCGTGGCGGTCGTGCAACTCGGTGGCCTGTTCGCGCAGTCGCTTCACATCGCGGGCCACGAGAACCACATCGTGGCCGTCCGCGGCGAGGCGCCGCGCGAAGGCGGCGCCGATGCCGGCGGTCGCGCCCGTAATCAGTGCAGTCGTCATATGCGGCACGTTAACCCGCGCCATGGGACCGGCGAGCCGGGACGGCGTCGCGTCTGCCTGGCCGGGGAGCCGTCGCGACGGTGGTCATGTCGGCGACGGCCTGTCATATGCCGACCTGGGAAGCATATTTCGCGGCTCAGGAAGCGGAATCGGAAGCCGGGGTCTCCGAGGCCGTCGCCGCGTCCGGGCCGTACTTCTCCGCGTACTTGCGGGCGAGCGCCAGCAGCCCCGACTCCATCCACTCCGCCGCCACCAGCATCTCCGGCAGCAGCGACCGGTCGGCCGTCGCCGCGCGGTGCAGCCGCGCGACCGTGACACCGTGGTCCGGCCGGTGGACGACCGTCATCGGGTCGCCCGCCCGGATCTCGCCCGGGGTGATCACCCGCAGCAGCGCCCCGGGCCCGGCCGTCGACTCGTTGAAACGGCGCACCCAGCCCCGCTCCTCCAGGAATCCGGCGAAGGTCCGGCACGGGATGCGCCCACCGGTCACCTCCACCACCAGCTCCTCGCCGATCCGCCAGCGCTCGCCGATCAGCGCGTTGTTCACGTCGAGACCGCGCGTGGTGAGGTTCTCGCCGAACGAACCCGGAGCGAGCGGACGGCCCAGCTCGCTTTCCCAGACGTCCAGATCCTCGCGCGCGAAGGCGTAGGCCGCGCGATCGGGACCTCCGTGGAACCGCAGATCGCACACGGCGTCCCCGGCGACCCCGCTCGCTCCCGTCCCGGCCGGACCGGGCGCCTCGACCCGCACGGGACCGGCCACCGGCCGCTTGTCGATGCCCGTGGCCCCCGAGGCGGAATTGGTGTACTCCACGGCCTTGGCACGGCCCACGTTCACGCTCAGTAGTTCCATAGGCCGCACCCTAGTCACTCGGCTCATTCCTTACCTCAAAGTTGACCTGCGGAATTCGCCGCACCACCCAAGACTCGCTTATGCTCACAGCATGATCGAGGCCCGCCACCTCCGCGTCCTGCGCGCCGTCGCCGCCACCGGTTCCTTCTCGGCCGCCGCGCGCGAACTCGGCTGCACCCAGCCCGCCGTGAGCCAGCAGATGAAGGCGCTCGAAGCCTCCGCCGGCACCCCGCTGCTGGTCCGCACGGGCCGCGAGATGCGGCTCACCCAGGCCGGTGAGGTCCTGGTACGGCACGCCTCCGGCATCCTCGCCGGGCTGACCGCCGCCGAGGAAGAGGTCGCCGCCATCGCGGGCCTGCGGGCCGGCCGGGTCCGTCTCGTCTCCTTCCCCAGCGGCAGCTCCGCGCTCGTCCCCGCCGCCCTCGCCGCCCTGCGCGCCGCCCACCCCGGCACCCGGGTCTCCCTCGTGGAGGCCGAGCCGCCGCGCTCGGTCGAGATGCTGCGCGAGGGCGACTGCGACGTGGCCCTCGCTTTCCGTTACGGGGTGGGCCCGGACACCTGGGACGACCTGGTGGTCCGCCCGCTGCTCGCCGACCGCCTCGTCGGGCTCGTCCCCGAGGACCACCGGCTGGCGGGCGCGGAGCGCGTCACGATCGGCGAACTCGCCGACGACCCCTGGATCGCGGGCTGCCCGCGCTGCCGCCGCCAGTTGGTGGACGTCTGCCGCGAGGCCGGGTTCGCCCCGCGCATCGACTTCGCCACCGACGACTACCCGGCCGTGATGGGGCTCGTGGGCGCGGGTCTCGGCGTGGCCGTGCTGCCGCAGCTCGCCATCGAGTCGGTACGGCCCAGGGGCGCCGTGGCCGTGACGGTCGAACCGGCCGTCGAGCGCGAGATCGTCGCCCTGACCCTCCCGGACCTGGAGCAGGTCCCCGCCGTCGCCGCCACCCTCGACGAACTCACCCGCGCCGCCGCCCGCGCGGCGACGGCATCAGGCGTGGCCACGCGCGCGTAGGGCTGCCGGACGGCGTGCGGGTACGTGGGGCGCCGGCTCGCTGCGGGCGGGCCACGCGCGCGTAAGGCCGCCGTGGCGCCGTACCGGCGAGCGTCCCACCCTGAACCAGGTCCGCCCGAAAGCGGGTCCGCGCGGCACATACGCACACGACACGCACGCACGCACGTACACGCGCGGGAACGATGCCCGCGGACATCCCGCGGGCATCCCGTGGAACGCGCGGCACGCCGAAGTGAGCCGTTCGGGTGAGGAATCCCGGCGGCCGTCCGAGTGATCCGTCCACCGGCCGTCCGAGTGATCGGCCGCCTTCGTCCGGCGGAGCGCCCGGGGGCTCGCGGGCGTGCGCCCCGGGGCTGTTCGCGTGACGGCGTGCGGGCCGTCGGAGTGAACGCCCCTGTGCGCCGGGGGCCGGGCGGGTGACCGTCCCGCCCGCCGTCCGGGTGAGGCCGGAAGCGGGAGCCGGAGCCGTACGGGTGAGCGGGCGTGGGCAGGGCGCGGACCGGCGCGAACCAGGCGCGGTCGCACCGGCGAGGGGGCCGCGCACGGTGACGGGTGCGGGCCGCACGCGCGGGCGCCGGGCGGGTGGGCCGCCGGTTCCGGACGTCAGACCATGATGACGGAGAAACGTTCCTTCACGCGTGCGCCACGCCGGTCGACGCCGAGCGGGACGCGCCCGCCCCGGCCGCCGGGGCCGTCGTCGTGACCAGGCGGTTGCGCGCCCGGCCCATGAGTTCTTCGCGCTCGTCCTCGGTGAGGCCGCCCCAGACGCCGTAGGGCTCCCGTACGGCGAGCGCGTGTGCCGCGCACTCCGCGCGTACCGGGCACCGCATACAGACCTCTTTCGCCGAGTTCTCGCGCGCACTCCGTGCCGCGCCGCGCTCTCCCTCGGGGTGGAAGAACAGGGAACTGTCGACTCCGCGGCAGGCCGCGAGGAGCTGCCAGTCCCACAGATCGGCGTTGGGTCCGGGAAGGCGGGAGAAATCTGCCATTGCGCTAGTCCCCTTGAGACCGTGTCGAACGGATACGGATTAGGTGGGCGGATGGATGGCTGATCGATGTCGCCGGTGATGGACCGGTGGCGGGGCAGGGGTCCTTCGTTCCCCTGGGGACGGGGCCGCCCGCTCTCGCGGGTTCGCCCCGACCGTACAACTACTGACTGAGTAGATGTAAATATGACTCATTGCGAATCTAGCCACAGACACTGCAAAAAGGGAAGAAAACCCGCTAAACGGGGCATAGCTTCGGCTGAAGGACGGGTGACCTGCGGCGCTCTCCTCCGTGTCCGGCCCCTCACGTAGAGTGCCGAAGGCGGCCGTCCGACCCGTAACTCTTTCGAGTGACCGTCGTTGAGAGTGCGGAGGCGGTTGAAGGAACAAGCGCTCGGGCAGGTGTCCGAGCGCGTCGACCGCACAGGTGACGATACGTACCAGCCCTGGAGGCTCAAGGTGACGCGCATCAGCTGCGAGAGCGGCGGAGGTCGGTCATGACATCCGTCCTCGTCTGCGACGACTCCCCGCTCGCCCGAGAGGCGCTCCGCCGCGCGGTCGCGACCGTGCCCGGCGTCGAGCGGGTGACCACCGCGGCCAACGGCGAGGAAGTCCTCCGCCGCTGGGGCGCGGACCGCTCGGACCTCATCCTGATGGACGTGCGCATGCCCGGCCTGGGCGGTGTGGAAACCGTCCGCCGGCTGCTTTCCGCGGACCCCGGTGCCCGCATCATCATGCTCACCGTGGCCGAGGACCTGGACGGGGTCGCGCTCGCCGTCGCCGCCGGTGCCCGTGGCTATCTGCACAAGGACGCCTCGCGCGCCGAGCTGCGGGCCACCGTCACCCAGGCGCTCGCCGACCCGACCTGGCGGCTCGCCCCGCGCCGGCTGCGGTCGGCCGAGATGGGCGCGGCGCCCACCCTCACGGCCCGGGAGATCCAGGTCCTGGAGGGCATGAGCCACGGGCGCTCCAACGCCGAGATCGGCCGGGAACTCTTCCTGTCCGAGGACACGGTCAAGACGCACGCCCGCCGTCTCTTCAAGAAGCTGGGAGCCTCGGACCGGGCGCACGCCGTCGCGCTCGGATTCCGCTGGGGCCTGGTCCGCTGACCCGCGGCCACCGGTCGCGTCCCCGTCCGCCGAGGGGCGGACGGGGCGGGCTTGTGTCACTTCCTCGCGGGATGCCGCATCCTTGAAGGTGTGGAGTTCCTCGGGGACGAGACGAGTGAGCCAAGCGAGCCGGTGGAAAACGAGCGGAAGGGGAGGGCGCAGGAGATGAGTCCCGGCGCACCTGCTCATAACGCTTCGGTGCACAACTACGGGCGCGGTGCCGCGAACGGGCAGGCGTCGGGGCACCATGGAGCGATGCGCGACGACGAGACCGCGGGGTCCCCCGTGCCCGCCGGGCAGGGGGAGATCGGTGCCCTCGTTCGTCGTGCCGTCGAGGGGGACGAACAGGCCACGCACGACCTTCTCGCGCGTGTGCACCCGCTCGCCCTGCGCTACTGCCGTACGCGATTGAACCGTTTGCCCGGTGATGCGCGTCACTTCGTGGAGGACCTGGCCCAGGAGGTCTGCGTCGCCGTCCTGATGGCGCTGCCGCGCTACAAGGACACGGGCAGGCCGTTCGAGGCCTTCGTCTTCGCCATCGCTGGACACAAGGTCGCCGACCTCCAACGGGCCGCGATGAGGCACCCTGGATCCACGGCGGTGCCCTCGGACGAGATGCCCGAGCGGCCGGACGACTCGCTCGGACCGGAGGAGCGGGCGCTGCTCAGCGACGACGCCGAGTGGGCGAAGAAGCTGCTGGCCAACCTTCCGGAGAACCAGCGCGAGCTGCTCGTCCTGCGGGTGGCCGTCGGGCTGACCGCGGAGGAGACCGGGCGGATGCTCGGGATGTCCCCCGGTGCCGTCCGGGTGGCCCAGCACCGTGCGCTGAGCCGGCTGCGTGCTCTGGCGGAGCACTCGCACCTGTAACAAGCCGAGGAGTGCCGGTCGTCGGCGCTCCTTGCCACATAGTTTCGTACAAATGTCCTTGGTGATCTTGTTCGTGGAATGAGACGCGGCCTTAGGCCGTTAGCATGGACATCCGCACCGATCAAGGCGTTTGGGGAAGGTGTCATGACCAACATCGACGGAGTGCCCGAGAAATTCGCGACACTCGGGCTGACCTACGACGATGTGCTGCTGCTGCCGGGTGTCTCCGACATGGCGCCCGACCAGATCGACACCTCCTCGTACATCTCGAAGAACGTACGGGTGAACGTCCCGCTGCTGTCCGCCGCGATGGACAAGGTCACCGAGTCCCGGATGGCCATCGCCATGGCCCGCCAGGGCGGCGTCGGCGTGCTGCACCGCAACCTCTCCATCGCCGACCAGGCCAACCAGGTCGACCTGGTGAAGCGCTCCGAGTCGGGCATGGTCACCGACCCGATCACCGTGCACCCGGACGCCACGCTCGCCGAGGCCGACGCCATCTGCGCGAAGTTCCGCATCAGCGGTGTCCCGGTCACCGACCCGGCGGGCAAGCTGCTCGGCATCGTCACCAACCGTGACATGGCCTTCGAGTCGGACCGCAGCCGCCAGGTGCGCGAGGTCATGACCCCGATGCCGCTGGTCACGGGCAAGGTCGGCATCTCCGGCATGGACGCCATGGAGCTGCTGCGCCGCCACAAGATCGAGAAGCTTCCGCTCGTCGACGAGTCCGGTCTGCTCAAGGGCCTCATCACGGTCAAGGACTTCGTCAAGGCCGAGAAGTACCCGAACGCCGCCAAGGACGCGAGCGGCCGGCTGCTCGTCGGCGCGGCCGTCGGCGTCGCCGGTGACTCCTACGAGCGCGCCCAGGCCCTGATCGAGGCCGGCGTCGACTTCATCGTCGTCGACACCGCCCACGGTCACTCCCGCCTGGTCGGCGACATGATCGCCAAGATCAAGTCGAACGCCTCGGTGGACGTCATCGGCGGCAACGTCGCCACCCGCGACGGCGCCCAGGCGCTCGTCGACGCCGGTGCCGACGGCATCAAGGTCGGTGTCGGCCCGGGCTCCATCTGCACCACCCGTGTGGTCGCCGGTGTCGGCGTCCCGCAGGTCACCGCCATCTACGAGGCGTCGCTCGCCGCCAAGGCGGCCGGTGTCCCGGTCATCGGCGACGGCGGCCTGCAGTACTCCGGCGACATCGCGAAGGCGCTCGTCGCGGGCGCCGACACCGTGATGCTCGGCTCGCTCCTCGCGGGCTGTGAGGAGTCCCCGGGCGAGCTGCTCTTCATCAACGGCAAGCAGTTCAAGTCGTACCGCGGCATGGGCTCGCTGGGCGCGATGCAGACCCGCGGCGACCGCAAGTCCTTCTCCAAGGACCGCTACTTCCAGGAGGGCGTCGCCTCCGACGAGCAGCTGATCCCCGAGGGCATCGAGGGCCAGGTGCCCTACCGCGGCCCGCTCGCCTCGGTCGTGCACCAGCTGGTCGGCGGTCTGCGCCAGTCGATGTTCTACGTCGGCGGCCGCACCGTTCCCGAGGTCCAGGAGCGGGGCCGGTTCGTCCGGATCACCTCGGCGGGCCTCAAGGAGAGCCACCCGCACGACATTCAGATGACCGTCGAGGCACCGAACTACAGCAACAAGCGGTAACCGCGTCTCACGCGGCAGGGGGCGGCTCCGGCGCACGGCCGGAGCCGCCCCTTGTGCGTGTTTCGGGGATACTGGTAGGCGCAGACACAGAGGGAAAGGCCACACACACGTGACTGAGATCGAGATCGGGCGCGGCAAGCGCGGCCGCAGGGCGTACGCGTTCGACGACATCGCCGTCGTACCGAGCCGGCGCACCCGGGACCCGAAGGAGGTCTCGATCGCCTGGCAGATCGACGCCTACCGCTTCGAGCTGCCGTTCCTGGCCGCCCCCATGGACTCGGTCGTCTCGCCGCAGACCGCCATCCGCATCGGCGAGCTGGGCGGCCTCGGCGTGCTGAACCTCGAGGGTCTGTGGACCCGCTACGAGGACCCGCAGCCGCTGCTCGACGAGATCGCCGAGCTGGACGAGGCCACCGCGACCCGCCGTCTGCAGGAGATCTACGCCGCGCCGATCCGCGAAGAGCTGATCGGGCAGCGCATCAAGGAGGTGCGCGACGCGGGTGTGGTCACCGCCGCCGCGCTCTCCCCGCAGCGCACCGCGCAGTTCTCCAAGGCCGTCGTCGACGCGGGCGTGGACATCTTCGTCATCCGCGGCACGACCGTCTCCGCCGAGCACGTCTCCGGCGCCGCCGAGCCGCTGAACCTCAAGCAGTTCATCTACGAGCTCGACGTCCCGGTCATCGTCGGCGGCTGCGCCACGTACACCGCCGCCCTGCACCTCATGCGCACCGGCGCGGCCGGTGTCCTCGTCGGCTTCGGCGGTGGCGCCGCGCACACCACCCGCAACGTGCTCGGCATCCAGGTCCCGATGGCCACCGCCGTCGCGGATGTGGCCGCCGCCCGCCGCGACTACATGGACGAGTCCGGCGGCCGCTATGTCCACGTGATCGCCGACGGCGGCGTGGGCTGGTCCGGCGACCTGCCCAAGGCCATCGCCTGTGGTGCCGACTCCGTCATGATCGGCTCCCCGCTGGCCCGCGCCACCGACGCCCCCGGCAAGGGACACCACTGGGGCATGGAGGCCGTCCACGAGGACGTGCCGCGCGGCAAGCTGGTCGACCTCGGCATCGTCGGCACCACCGAGGAGATCCTCACCGGCCCGTCGCACACCCCCGACGGCTCGATGAACTTCTTCGGCGCCCTGCGCCGCGCGATGGCCACGACCGGCTACAGCGAGCTGAAGGAATTCCAGCGCGTCGAGGTCACGGTCGCGGACGCCCAGCACAAGCGCTGACCCGCGCGCGTACCTCGTCGCAGGACGCGGGACGCAGGACGCAGGCACACGTACGTACGGAGGCCCCGTATCCACCGATGGTGGTGCGGGGCTTTCGCGTGTCCGGGTGCCGTGGCATGGCATATGACGGGGGCGCGTTGCGTGATCAGGGGGCGCGCGGTTGCTTTCGGGGCGAATACGAGCGGAGTCGCCGATTTTGGGCGGTAGCGTCTTTTCCGGCGCCCCTGCTGTGTGGGGCCGCCCCCTTCCACAGGACGCGTATCCGGACCTCGCCCTCGGGGCCCGGCCCGATGTCCAACGGAGCCGCTCACCGGGTCACTGGGCGGCAGCGCGGAAGGGGGCGTGCCCATGGGACGTCACCGCAGGCCCACCCGCCGGGATCGAATCCGTCAG
This sequence comes from Streptomyces sp. NPDC046203, assembly GCF_040646255.1. Taxonomy (NCBI): domain Bacteria; kingdom Bacillati; phylum Actinomycetota; class Actinomycetes; order Kitasatosporales; family Streptomycetaceae; genus Streptomyces; species Streptomyces sp. NPDC046203. Next base: position 45,580 of record NZ_JBEYZX010000030.1, read on the forward strand.
TGGACGGTGAAGTGTCGGAGGAGGTGGATCTTGCGGATTTTCGGATGGTGAGCGGCCGCCCCCACACACACTAGGGGCGGACACTCCGTGCACCATCCTGGAGCCCATCGCAGATACCCATTCTGCGGTGGGCTCCACCTTTTTAACGTACCGGACACGGCCTGGGGCGGCGTCCGGCTTTCTGCGGCCACAAGACCCGCCGGGACCGACCCGCCAGTGGACGGTGAAGTGTCGGAGGAGGTGGATCTCGCGGATTTTCGGATGGTGAGCGGCCGTCCCCAAACACAGTAGGGGCGGACGTGAGCGGCCGCCCCCATACGCACTAGGGGCGGACACTCCGTGCACCATCCAGGAGCCCATCGCAGCGACCAATTTCTGTGGTGGGCCCCACCTGTTTCGTACGGTACCGGACCGGGGTCTGACCGGCAGCGGTCCCGTGGAGCGTGGGCCCGGGCGCGCGCCCCCTCTAGAGCCGGTGCGCCGCGCCCATCGGGGTGGCGCCGCGGGTGTCCAGGAGGAGCTGGGCCTTCACGGACAGGCCCTGGAGGTCGTACGTGCGGTGGTGCTGGAGCAGGATGGTCAGGTCGGCGTGGGCGGCGGCCTCGTAGAGGGAGTCGGCGCGAGGGACGGGACGGTCGCGGACGCGCCAGTCCTGGGCGTACGGGTCGTGGTAGCTGACCGTCGCGCCGAGGTCCATCAGGCGGCAGGCGATCTCCTCGGCCGGTGAGCCCTGGCGGTCGGCGAGATCGGGCTTGTAGGTGATGCCGAGCAGGAGGACCCGGGCCCCGCGCGCGGACTTGCCGTGTTCGTTGAGGAGCGTGGCGGAGCGCTGGACGACATAGGCGGGCATGCGCTCGTTGACCTGGCCGGCGAGTTCGACCAGGCGCAGCGGGCGGTGGCCGTCGACGGTGTCCACGGGGACGCCGTGGCCGCCGACGCCGGGGCCGGGGCGGAAGGCCTGGAAACCGAAGGGCTTGGTCTCGGCGCAGCGGATGACGTCCCAGAGGTCGACACCCAGCTCGTGGCAGAGCACGGCCATCTCGTTGACGAGGGCGATGTTGACGTGCCGGAAGTTGGTCTCCAGGAGCTTGACCGTCTCGGCCTCGCGCGGGCCGCGGGCGCGGACGACCTTGTCCGTGAGGCGGCCGTAGAAGGCGGCGGCGGACTCGGTGCAGGCGGGGGTCAGACCGCCGATCACCTTGGGGATGGCGGCGAGGCCCCGGGTGCGGCCATGGGTGCTGCTGCCGGGGTCGAGGCGGCCGGGGGAGTACGCCAGGTGGAAGTCGCGTCCGGCGCGCAGCCGTGAGCCGGTCTCCAGGATGTCGCGCAGCGGGCCCTCGGTGGTGCCGGGCGGTACGGGGGATTCCAGGAGCACGGTGGTGTGGGGGCGCAGCCGGGCGGCGAGCGCGCGGGCGGCGTCGGTGACGGCGGTGAGGTCGAGGGCGCCGTCGGGGCCGGGTGGGGTGGGGGCGCAGATGACGGCGGTGCGGACCCGGCCGAGTTCGGCGGGGTCGGTGGTGGGCCGGAAGCCGGCGGAGAGCATCCGGCGGATCTCGGCGGCGGTGAGGGAGCCGTCGACGGGGGAGCGGCCCGCGGCGAGTTCGGTGACGGCGCGGGGGTCGGTGTCGTAGCCGATGGTGCCGACGCCGGCCGTGGTGGCTGCCTGGGCGAGGGGGAGTCCGTGGTGGCCGAGGCCGATGACGGCGAGATCAGCGGGCATGGAGTGGGCCGTCCTTCCCAGTAGCCGGAGGGGATGCGACGCGCAACCCCGGTGGACCGAAGGGAGTCGACGCGATGTCAGACTAAGCGTAAATATGACCGATATGTGGCATTGCGAGGGTGAACGTCGCCGAGTGTTATCCACAGGCTGGGCGGAGGCGGTGGCTGAAGTCGGGGAGCCAGGACAGAATCGAGTCTGTGAGCCGGATTCGTACGGCGATGCGGCGGTGCGGGAGGCGCGGCGACGCCGGTCTCGGTCGGGCCCCGGTCGGGTCGCGGCCGGGAGGTGCCGGGATGGTGTCGGGGCGGTTCCTCGGCCGCCGGCGAAGTCGCCGCGGTCGGCGCGGTCGCGTCGCCGTGGTGGCCCGTGCCGGGTCCGGCTCTGCCGAGAGACAGGGGACGACGGGAGGCGGTCGACGTGCGGACAGCGACACTGGGACCCACCGAGCGCGCCGCGGCGCTCACGGCCATGACCGAACGCGAACTGGACATCCTTGTCGTCGGGGGCGGAGTCGTCGGCGCGGGCATCGCCCTCGACGCCGTCACCCGAGGGCTCTCGACCGCGCTCGTCGAGGCCCGCGACTGGGCGTCCGGCACCTCCAGCCGGTCGAGCAAGCTCATCCACGGCGGACTGCGCTATCTGGAGATGCTGGACTTCGCACTCGTCCGCGAGGCCCTGAAGGAGCGCGGTCTGCTCCTCGAACGGCTCGCCCCGCACCTGGTCAAACCCGTGCCGTTCCTCTACCCGCTCCGGCACAAGGGCTGGGAGCGGCTGTACGCGGGCTCCGGCGTCGCGCTGTACGACGCGATGTCCGTCTCCTCCGGCCACGGCCGGGGGCTGCCCGTCCACCGCCACCTCAGCCGGCGGCGCGCCCTGCGCGTCGCCCCCTGCCTCAAGAAGGACGCCCTGGTCGGCGCCCTTCAGTACTACGACGCCCAGATGGACGACGCCCGCTTCGTCGCCACGCTGGTCCGCACCGCCGCGAGCTACGGCGCCGAGGTCGCCAACCGGGCCCGGGTCACCGGCTTCCTCCGCGAGGGGGAGCGGGTCGTCGGCGCCCGGGTCCAGGACGTCGAGACCGGCGGTTCGTACGAGATCCGGGCCCGCCAGATCGTCAACGCGACGGGCGTGTGGACGGACGACACGCAGGCGCTGATCGGCGAGCGCGGCCAGTTCCACGTGCGTGCCTCCAAGGGCATCCACCTGGTCGTGCCCAAGGACCGGGTCCACTCCGCCACCGGACTCATCCTGCGCACCGAGAAGTCCGTCCTGTTCGTCATCCCCTGGGGCCGGCACTGGATCATCGGCACCACCGACACCGACTGGGACCTCGACAAGGCCCACCCGGCGGCGTCCAGCGCCGACATCGACTACCTCCTGGAGCACGTGAACAGCGTGCTCCACACCCCGCTCACCCGCGACGACGTCGAGGGCGTCTACGCGGGGCTGCGGCCCCTGCTCGCCGGCGAGTCCGACGCCACCAGCAAACTGTCCCGCGAGCACACCGTCGCGCATCCCGTGCCCGGACTGGTCGTGGTCGCCGGCGGCAAGTACACGACGTACCGCGTGATGGCGAAGGACGCGGTCGACGAGGCCGTCCACGGGCTCGACAAGCGGGTCGCCGCCTGCGTCACCGAGGTCACCCCGCTGCTCGGTGCCGAGGGCTACCGGGCGCTGTGGAACGCCCGCGCCGGCATCGCCGCCCGCACCGGACTGCACGTGGCCCGGGTCGAGCATCTCCTCGACCGTTACGGCTCCCTGACGGAGGAGATCCTCGATCTCGTCGCCGCCGACCCCGCCCTCGGCAAGCCCCTGCCGGCCGCCGAGGACTACCTGAGAGCCGAGATCGTGTACGCCGCGTCCCACGAGGGCGCCCGGCATCTCGACGACGTGCTGACCCGGCGGACCCGCATCTCCATCGAGACCTTCGACCGGGGCACGCGCAGCGCCCGCGAGTGCGCCGCGCTCATGGCCCCGGTGCTCGGCTGGGATTCCGAGCAGGTCGACAAAGAGGTCGAACACTACGAAAAGCGGGTCGAGGCGGAATGTGAATCACAGCGTCAGCCCGATGACCTGACGGCGGACGCGGCCCGCCTCGGAGCACCGGACATCGTGCCGATCTGAGCAGGTGGGCTCCCCGGAGTGCGGACCCGGGGGAGTCGGAGGTCCTGGAGTGAGGGACAATGGGCTCTCTTCCAGGGCGGGTTGCCGCATTGCGCGGGAGCTCCGGGACGCGGGCGAGAAACAGGATCGCAGAGGGGACGCATGTCGGAGGCGGAGCAGTCGCGGAACACGGGGCAGGACCCCCGGCGGGACGCCGCCACGGGCGCCGCCACCGACGGCGAACGGGGCGCGGTCCCCGCGCCCCGCGCGGCGGAACGGAACAAGGAAGCGGCCGAGCCGAAGCCCGCGCCGACGGCCGATGCCCCGCGCGCGGAGAAGGCGGCGGGGGAGGCCGCGGACAAGGTGACGGGCGAGGCGGCGGGCGAGGACGTGGACGCGTCCGGTGCCGATGCGCCGTCAGACCTTCGTCGTACGGGTGCGGCTGAGCCGGAGTCGGCTGCCGGGGGCGTCTCCTGGGTCAAGGGTGAAGCCGCAGCGAGCGAGGCGGTCACCGAGGGCCCGGAGGGCACGGAGAACAAGGCAGAGGGCAAGGCCGAGGACAAGGCAGAGGTCGAGCCCAAGGACGAGCCCAAGGACGAGCCCAAGGACGAGCCCAAGGACGAGCCCAAGGACGAGCCCAAGCCCAAGCCCAAGACCGCGAGCGCTGCCGCGTCCGTGTCCGAGAGGCGGGGCAAGAGCGCCGCCGGAGGGTCGACCGACGGGGCCGCTCCGGCCGCCGGATTCGGCTCCGACGCGTCCGGAACGGCCCGCCGCGGCAAGTCCGCTGACGCCGCGTCCGCCGAGGGCAGGCTGCTCGCCGGGCGCTACCGGCTCGGCGATGTCCTCGGCCGCGGCGGCATGGGCACCGTGTGGCGCGCCGTCGACGAGACGCTCGGCCGTACCGTCGCCGTCAAGGAACTGCGCTTCCCCACCAGCATCGACGAGGACGAGAAGCGACGCCTCATCACCCGTACCCTCCGCGAGGCCAAGGCCATCGCCCGGGTGCGCAATAACGGCGCCGTCACCGTCTACGACGTCGTCGACGAGGACGACCGTCCGTGGATCGTCATGGAGCTCATCGGGGGCAAGTCCCTCGCCGAGGCCATCCGCGAGGACGGCACGCTCACCCCGCACCGCGCCGCCGAGGTCGGACTCGCCATCCTCGACGTGCTGCGCTCCGCGCACCGCGAAGGCATCCTGCACCGCGACGTGAAGCCGTCCAACGTGCTCATCGACGACGACGGCCGGGTCGTCCTCACCGACTTCGGTATCGCCCAGGTCGAGGGCGACCCCTCGATCACCTCCACCGGCATGCTCGTCGGCGCCCCCTCGTACATCTCGCCCGAGCGTGCCCGCGGCCACAAGCCGGGCCCGGCCGCCGACCTCTGGTCGCTCGGCGGACTGATCTACGCGGCCGTCGAGGGCAGCCCGCCCTACGACAAGGGCTCCGCGATCGCCACGCTCACCGCCGTGATGACCGAGCCCGTCGACCCGCCGAAGAACGCGGGCCCGGAGCTGACCAAGGTCATCTACGGGCTGCTCGCCAAGGACCCCGACGAGCGGCTCGACGACGCCGGTGCCCGGGCTCTGCTGCGCGCCGTGCTCGACGCGCCGGAGGCGGCGCCCGAGCCGTCCGCCGAGGCGACCCGGATGATCCCGCTGCCGCAGCTCCCCGAGCGCCCGGCGACCGCCCCGGCCGCGTCCGGCAACCGGAAGACGGGTCGTGACAAGGCTCCCGGCGAGGCGACGGCCGAGCGGCTGCGCGGTGCCCTGAAGTCGGTACGGAACGCGGCCGCCACCCCCACGCCTCCCAGGGGGACTCCGGTCGCCCCGGCCGCACGGCCCGGCGGCCGGCCCGCGGCCGGGCCCGCCAAGGCGTCGCTCACCGATGTCGTCCCGCGCCGGACCCTGGTGATCATCGCCGCGGTCGTGGTCGCCGCACTGCTCGGCACGATCCTCTACGTCGCCCTCGGCGGTGGCGGCGACGGCACCGAACAGGGCAAGGGCGGCGGGACCGGTGGCGCCACCACCGCCACCGCGGGCAGTGCCTCGGCCGGAGCCGACGGCCGGAACACGGCCGACACCACCCCGAGCGCCCCCGAGGAGCAGGGCGGCGGCAAGCCGTCCGCCGACGGCGGCGGCCCGGGCGGCACCCAGCCCTCCGGCACCTCCTCCGGCACCTCCGGCGACGGCGAGGGCAAGGGGGCGGGCAAGGGCGGCGACGACACGAAGGGTTCCGGCGGCACGGGCGACGGCGGTTCCGCCGCCAAGCTGCCCGACGGGTACCACCAGGTCACCAACGACCGGTTCCACTTCACGATGGCGATGCCCGAGTCCTTCAAGCTCACCGCGATCGCGGGCCGGAACTCCGGCGGCATCTTCAACGCCTCCTCGGGCGCGTTCCCGCGCGTCCAGGTCGACTTCAACGGCAGTCCCAAGGACGACGCGGCCGCCGCCTGGAACGCCGCCCGCGCCGCCGTCGCCGCCACCAGCAACGGCTACCGGCACCTGGGCATCCGCACGGTCTCGTACAAGGGCTACCCGACCGTCGCCGACTGGGAGTTCGAGCGCACGCAGGGCGGCCAGCGGATCCGGGTGCTCAACCGGGGCTTCAAGGTCGACGCCGATCACGGCTACTCGATCATGGTCAGCTGCCGGGCCGACGCGTGGGACGAACCGGAGTGCAAGACGCTGCGGGAGACCGCGTTCGCGACGTTCGGCCCCAAGGACTGACGCGCGGACGTATCGTGTCCTGAAAAGCCCCGTCCGGCCGCTGCTGCGGGGCACGGGGCACGGCGGGCGCGTGGGGAGGCGTCGTGGACGACTACGCGGGAAGAGTGCTCGCGGACCGTTACCGTCTGCCGTTGCCGCCGCCCGATCCGGACGGGCCTACCGATCCGTACGCGTACTCCGCCGTCTACGACCTGGTCGAGACGCGCGCGTTCGACACCTACAGCGGCCAGGAAGTGCGGATCCGTCAGGTGCCGCTGCCGGAGGTCGTCGACGCCGAGGTCGTCGAGCCGGCCGATGCCGCGGACTTCGGCGATCCGGAGCCGGGCGCCGGCCGCGGCCCGCACACCGGCACCGGCACCGGCACCGGCACCGGTCCGGGCGCCGGGCGGGCCACCCGCAGACCGGCCGACCCGGTCGTGCGCCGCGCCGTCGAGGCGGCCCAGGCCGCCGCCCGCATCCCCGACCATCCGCGCCTCGAACAGGTCTTTGATGTGTTCGCCGAGGCCGGATCGCTGTGGATAGTCAGCGAGTTCGTCGCCGCCGCCCCGCTCGCCGAACTCCTCGCCATGGGCCCGCTCAGCCCCTACCGCGCGGCCGAGATCGGGGCCGATCTCCTCACCGCGCTGCGCACGCTCCACGCCTTCGGCTGGACCCATCGCAATGTCACCGCCCGCACCGTCCTCGTCTGCGAGGACGGCCGGGTGGTCCTGACCGGCCTCGCCGCGGGAGCGGCCGAGGAGGCCCTGTGCGGGTACGCGCCGGTGCCGCCGCCGGACGAGTTCCCGCACGCGGGACCACCCGACGACATCGAGTACGCCGAGTCTGCCGAGTCCGCCGCATACGCGGAGCATGACGAGTACGCCGGCCACGCGGACCACGCCGACCATGCCGAGTACGCGGATGAGGCGGATGCCGGCGGCGCGGGATACGCAGGGCCGGGCGAGGACGAGGGGGAGGGCGCCGGGTACGCCGAGGACGCCCTGTACATCGAGCGGGCCGAGCAGGCCGAGCCGGTCGTGTACCTCGAGAAGACCGAGCACGTCGGGTACGGAGAGGACGCCGTCTTCGTCCCGCGCACCGAGCGGGCCGAGTGGGCCGAGCCGGTCGGATACGCCGAACACGCGGTGTACGCGGACCACGTCGAGGCCGAGGGCCTCGCGTCCGCCGGGACCGGTGGGTACGCGCTGGAGCCGTACCCGTCCGAAGACGGCGCCGGCCAGGGCGAGTCCGACGAGCGGCCCGAGCCGGAGGGGCCGCGGGAGCCGGAGGTGCCCGGGGCTTCGAGCGGGACCGGATACGGCCCGCACGGGGGCACGCCGTACGGTGCCGGGCGCGCCGCCGCGCGGCCCGAACCGCCCGCCGAGCGGGTCGCACCGCCGGGCGCGGTGCCGGCCACCGCCGAGGTACGGGCGGTCCGGGCCGGAGCCATCGCCGCCTACCGGGCGGGCGCGCGGGCCGCGGCCCGGATCGGCGAGACCGGCGCGCTCCCGATCCAGCGCCCGGCCACGCCGTCACCGCAGACCCCACAGACCCCACAGGCCCCGCAGTCCTCGACCCCGACCGCGACCCCGGCCCTGCCTCTGCCGCAGGCCCAGGAGCCGGCCCCGGCCCCGCCGGCTGTGCCCGCCGGGCCGCAGTGGTGGTCGCGGCCAACTGATGACGACGGCGACGACAGCGACGACGGCGACGACGAGCCGGGCGGCTACGGCGAGGACCGGACGCCCCCGTCGCCCCCGCGCGCGTACCTCACCGGAAGCTGGAGCGACGGGCCGCACGCCTCCCGTGACAGCGGGCGTTCCGTGCCCGCCGGCGGTGGACCGGGCCCGCTGCCGCCCGCGCTCCCGGCCGGGTACGCGGCGGCCGTCCCGGAGCCCCGTTCCGCGCCCGAGGCTGAGAGCCTGGCGGGCGCGCCCGCCGCCGACCTCTACCGGGGACCGGTGACCCGGCTCGCCGCCGAGCGGGCCCGGCAGACCCGGATGGCCGTCGTCGGTCCCGTCACCGAGCGCTGGGCCCCCGAGCAGGCCGGCCCCGTGCACGAGCACTGGCGGCTCGCCCCGCCCATCGGCCCCGCGACCGACCTGTGGGCCCTCGGCGCGCTCCTCTACCGGGCCGTCCAGGGCCATGCGCCGTACCCCGAGGACAACGCGGGCGATCTGGTCCAGCTGGTCTGCGCCGAGCCACCCGCCTTCGCCGAGGAATGCGGTCCGCTGCGGCCGGTCGTGGAGTCGCTGCTGCGTCAGGACCCCACCGAGCGGCCCGACGTCGAGGAGCTGAGCGGCTGGCTGCGCTCCCTCGTGCGCTCGGCGCCGGAGCCCGACGCCGGGACCGGCGCCGTGCCGCCGGGTCCGGCCGACGCGACCCGGCTGCCGCTGGTCCGCAAGCGCGGCGAGCTGGTGCGCCGCCGTCGCTGGTGGGCGGGCCGGGGCGGTGGCGGTGGCGGTACGAAGAACGGGCGGCACCGGCACGCGAAGAGCGGCGCCCCGGACGAGAACGCCTCGTACGAGCCCGCGTTCCACGAGACGGATGCCCACGAGCCGGACTCCCACGAGCCGGACTTCCACGAACAGGACGTCCGCGACTCGGTCCTGCGCGCGACGGACCCGTACGAGACGACCGGCTACGACGCGACCGGCTACGACACCGCCGGGTACGAGCCCGCCGGGCATCCGGGGCACCCTGGGGACCCGGAGGCGTTCTCCGGCCCGTCGTCCCCCGGCGCCTCTCCGCGAGGCTCGCTGAACGATCTGCTCCACGACGACACGGCATATGACAGACCGTCGTACGACGAGCGCCCGTACGAAGCGGCATATGACACGTCGTCCGACGCCTCGTACGACGACCCGAGGTACGACGACCCGAGGTACGACGACCCGAGGTACGACGACACAAGGTACGACCCGGCCTACGACGTGACGCCGGTCGACCCGCACCAGGAGATACCGCGCAGCGCCCTGCGCAAGCCCCGCGCCCCCGGGCGGACGACGGACTCGCCGTTCTCGGTCGGCCGGGTGCTGCTGGTCCTGCTCGTCCTGCTGCTCGGCGGGGCGGTCGCGTACGCGGTGGTGTTCATGCCCAAGGCCGGCGCCCCCGACCAGGGTGACCGCGCGGCGAGCAGCAGCGCTTCCGCCCCCGCGCCCCCGGCGAAGGACCCGGCCACCCCGTCCGCCGGCGGCGGCACCCAGCCGTCCTCCGTGCCCGCCTCCAAGCCGCCGGCCGACACCCCGTCTGCCTCCGGCGGTTCGGACCCGGCGCTCGCCTCCGGCTACACCCTGCGCAAGGACCCCGAGGGCTTCCAGGTCGGCGTCCCGAGCGGCTGGCGGCGCAGCCCGATCAACGACGCCGGACAAGTGCGGTACACCGACGGCGACTTCACGATGATCGTCGTGCCCGGCCGGGACTCCGTGAAGGCCGACGGCGACGACCCGCTGCGCTACCAGCGGGACACGGAACGCGAACTCACCCGCTGGCGCGAGTCGTCCTGGTCCGACCAGTACGGACTGCGGCGCGTCGACATCGGCCAGAAGGCCATGGCGGAGGGGACGTTCAGCTGGATCGACAGCACCGGACACGAGGTGGTCGGCCGGAACCTGGCCCTGATCGAGGGCGGTCGCTATCACGTCGTCCAGGTCGTCGGCCCGTCCAACGAACGGGACCGGATCTCCGAGGTCTACGACCAGGCGGTGAAGAGCTATCGCGTCACCCGCTGACCGGCGGGGCGCCTCGCGAGCGGCCCCGCCGCAGATGCCGCCGGTGTCATCTGCCGCCGGTGGCCTGCCCGGTGGCCCGTTCGGTGGCCAGTCCGATAGCCCGTCCGATAGCCCGTCCGATCGCGCGCTCGGTCACGCGCCGACCGGCCGCACCACCGTTCCCCCGTGTCTCTTCCCCTTTTCCTGTCACAGAGTTGTCGCTGGTGCCGCCCCGAGGTTCCGCGCTCCGGGCCGTGATCCGTACGCTTGTCCCCGAAGCGAACGGGCGGGGGCAAGTGGAACATTCTGAGAGCACCGGGACCGGTTTTCTGCTGGCCGGGCGCTACCGCTTGGGCGAGGCCATCGGGCGCGGCGGCATGGGCCGGGTCTGGCGCGCGCACGACGAGGTCCTGCACCGGACCGTGGCCGTCAAGGAACTGACGGCGGGTCGGTACGTGACCGAGAGCGACCGCCGGGTGCTGCACACCCGGACCCAGACGGAGGCCCGGGCCGCGGCCCGGATCAGCCACCCGGGTGTGGTCACCGTGCACGACGTGCTCCAGCACGACGACCGCCCGTGGATCGTGATGCAGTACGTGGACGGGCCCTCGCTCGCCGACGCCCTCAAGGAGGGCGGCACGGTCGACGCCCGCGAGGCCGCCCGGATCGGTCTGCACGTCGTCGGCGCCCTGCGCGCGGCGCACACCGCCGGGGTGCTGCACCGGGACGTGAAGCCCGGCAACGTCCTGCTCGCCCGCGACGGACGGGTCCTGCTCACCGACTTCGGCATCGCGCAGGTCGAGGGCGACACGTCGATCACCCGTACCGGTGAACTCGTCGGCTCCATCGACTATCTGGCGCCCGAACGGGTGCAGGGCGCCGATCCGGGCCCGGCCTCCGATCTGTGGTCGCTGGGCGCGACGCTGTACACGGCGGTGGAGGGGACCTCGCCCTTCCGCCGGTCCTCGCCGATCAGCACCATGCAGGCCGTGGTGACCGAGGAGCCGCCGTATCCGGAGAAGGCAGGTCCGCTCGCCCCGGTCGTCGTCGCCCTGCTGCGCAAGGACCCGGAGCGGCGGCCGGGCGCGGACGAGGTTGAGCGGATGCTGCTCGACGCGATGGAGGGGCGGACGCCGCTCGCCGCGCACGCGTACGTGCCGACGCGCCGGATGACGGCGGAGGAGCGGGCCGCCGCGGCCCCGTCCGCGACGACACCGCTGCCGGAGCCGTACGCCGAGCCGCGCCCGCGGCCGTACGACGAGTCCCGCTCTGCCGCCTCCGCGACCGCAGGCGCCTCGGCCTCCGCCTCCCCGTCCGTCACCGCGCCCGCTTCGGCCCCTGCCGCCGCTTCCGCCCCGGCCCAGCCCCGAGCCCGCAGCCGCTGGCGCACCGCCGTCCTGGCCGCTGTAGTCGCGGGTCTGCTCGCGGGCGGTGCGGTCTTCGCCACCATGACCCATCTGGCCGGCGTCGGAGCCGACCCCAGTGACGACAAGGCCGACGGCACCACCCACAGCGCGTCCGGGAATCCGGGCGCCGGGTCCGGCACCGGTACGGGCGCGGACCAGAGCGCGAACCAGGACGGGGACCAGAGCGCCGACCCGAGCCCGGGAGACGGCCAGGCGACCGCCGACGCCCCGGCCGGCTGGCACCGGGTCAAGGACCCGGTGGGCTTCAGCATCCTGGTCCCCGACGGCTGGACCCGGCAGGTCCGGGACGGCCAGATCGACTACACGCCCGACAACGGCCGGCACCACATCCGGGTCAGCATCGACCCGTCGCCCGACTTCGAGAACCCGTACCTGCATATGCAGGAGGTCGAGGTGAAGCTGCGCGAGCGGCTTCCCGCCTACGCGCGGGTGCGGCTGGAGCGGAACGTCTTCCGCGACGAGTCCGATTCCTGTCTGTGGGAGTTCACCTGGACGGAGCGGACCCACCACCCCGGCCCGCGCCGCGCGATCGACCAGGTGTTCAGCGGCAGCGACGGTACCGAGTACGCGATCTACCTCTCGGCGCCGGAGGAGGACCAGGATCGGATGCGTGAGCGGTTCGAGCGGGTGAAGAAGTCCTGGCGACCCCCGGCGGCCGCCGTAAGCCCCTGATCAGGGCGGATATGCCAGTGATCACTGGCGCGATGTGGGCACCCGGTGAAAACGCGTTACTCACGGGTACCCAAAGCCGCGAATGCGGCTTACGCTCGCCCTCATGAAGGACTCGCAGGCACAGGAACATTCCGGCACCACAGAGGCCGCTCCCTCCGGAACCCAGGCCCGCGAGGCCGCCGCGGGAACCACCGGCGCCAGAGGCACCAACCCGGTCGCGCCCGCGCCCGCCGGTGCCCGTACGGCCGCCGGCGTGGTCACCCCCGAGCTGGTCGCCCGGCTCACCCGCGGGGTCGTCGGCTCCGGCCGTACCGCCAACCACACCCCCTTCACCGGGGCCAAGCTGGCGGACCTGCCCGAGTCCACGCCCGAGGACGTCGCCGAGGCATATGCCAGGGCGCGTGCCGCCCAGGTCGCCTGGGCCGTCACTCCCGTGCGTACGCGCGCGGGGGTGCTGCTGCGCTTCCACGACCTGATCCTGGCCCGCCAGTCCGAGATCCTCGACCTCATCCAGCTGGAGACCGGCAAGGCGCGGTTGCACGCCCACGAGGAGATCCAGGCGGTCACCGTCGCGGCCCGTCACTACGGCCGCAAGGCCCCCGCCTATCTGAGCCCCAAGCGCCACACCGGCGTCGTCCCGACCCTCACCAAGGTGACCGAGCTGCGCCAGCCGCGCGGGGTCGTCGGCCAGATCGCGCCGTGGAACTACCCCCTGGAGCTGTCGGTCGGCGACGCCCTGCCCGCCTTCGTGGCCGGCAACGCCGTCGTCATGAAGCCGGACACCGAGACCGCCCTGACCGCGCTGTGGGCCCGTGACCTGCTGATCGAGGCCGGGCTGCCCGCCGAGGTCTTCCAGGTCGTGCTCGGTGAGGGCCCGGTCGTCGGCCCCGAGGTCGTCCGCCACGCCGACTACGTCTCCTTCACCGGCTCCACCCGTACCGGCCGCGAGGTCGCCCGGGGCGCCGCCGACCGGCTCATCGGCGTCAGCCTCGAACTCGGCGGCAAGAACGCCATGATCGTGCTGCGCGACGCCGACATCGAGAAGGCCGCCGCCGGCGCCGTCCGCGCCTGCTTCTCCTCCGCCGGCCAGCTGTGCATCTCCATCGAGCGGCTGTACGTGCACGAGTCGGTCGCGGACGCCTTCGTCGCCCGGTTCGCCGCCCGCACCAAGGCCATGCGGCTCGGCAACTCCCTCGCGTACGGCGCCGACATGGGCTGCCTGGTCGGCGACCGGCAGCTGGAGACCGTCACCCGGCACGTCGAGGAAGCCGTCGCCAAGGGCGCCACCCTGGTCGCGGGCGGTGTCGCCCGGCCCGACATCGGCCCGTACTTCTTCGAGCCGACCATCCTCGACGGCGTCGAGGCCCCGATGGCCGTCTGCGCCGAGGAGACCTTCGGCCCGGTCGTCTCGATCTACCGCTTCACGGACGAGGACGAGGTCGTCGACCTGGCCAACGCCACCCCGTACGGACTGAACTCCTCCGTCTGGACCACCGACTCCCGCCGGGGCCACGCCGTCGCCGCCCGGCTGCGCACCGGCACCGTCAACATCAACGAGGGATACGCGCCAGCGTACGGCAGCGTCCAGTCGCCCATGGGCGGCATGAAGGAGTCCGGCCTCGGCCGCCGCCACGGCTCCGAGGGCATCCTCAAGTACACCGAGGCACAGACCGTCGCCCAGCAGCGGGTGCTGCCGCTCGGCCCGTCCTTCGGGATGGACGACGCGAAGTACGCCGCCTTCATGAGCACGTCCCTGAAGGTGATGAAGGCGCTCCGGCTGCGCTGACCCCTGGTGGCCCGGGGCCCGGTGGCCCGGTGGCCCGGGGGCCCGAGGGTCGGCGGGCCGGCGGGCCGGTCGGCCGGTGATCGGTCACGGATCACCGGTCACCGGCCGCCCGACCCGCCGCTCCGTTGTCCCGTCGCCTGTTCCGCTCGTTCCGCCCCTTCCGTACGAGGAGAGCCATGACCGCGGTACCCCCTGCCCGAAATCAGGACGAGGACGGTTCGTACGAAGCCGCGTACGACTACGACTACGACTACGACGTCGTCGTGGTCGGCTCCGGCTTCGGCGGCTCGGTCACGGCCCTGCGCCTGACCGAGAAGGGCTACCGGGTCGGCGTCCTGGAGGCCGGCCGCCGTTTCGCGCGCTCCGAGCTGCCGAAGAACTCGTGGGACCTGAAGAACTTCCTGTGGGCCCCCACCCTCGGTCTGTACGGCATCCAGCGCATCCACCTGCTCGGCAACGTGATGGTGCTGGCCGGCGCGGGTGTCGGCGGCGGCTCGCTCAACTACGCCAACACCCTCTACGAGCCGCTCGCCCCGTTCTTCGACGACCCGCAGTGGAAGGACATCACCGACTGGCGCGCCGAACTCGCCCCGTACTACGACCAGGCCAAGCGGATGCTGGGCGTCCGGGTCAACCCGACGATGACCCCGTCGGATGTCCACCTCAAGGCGGCCGCCCAGGCCATGGGCATCGGCGACACCTTCCACCTGGCGCCGGTCGGCGTCTTCTTCGGCGACGGCAAGGACGCGGTCGAGGAGGGCCGCTCCGGGGAGCCGGGCGAGGGTAAGGCGGGCGAGGGCGAGCCGGGCGAAGGGGAGACGGGTGAGGCGGGGGCCGGTGGCGGCTCCGGTACGGCGAAGGTGCGGCCGGGCGACGAGGTGGCCGACCCGTTCTTCGGCGGCGCCGGCCCCTCCCGCCGGGCCTGCGTCGAGTGCGGCGAGTGCATGACCGGCTGCCGCCACGGCGCCAAGAACACCCTCAACGAGAACTACCTCCACCTCGCCGAGAAGGCGGGCGCGGTGGTCCACCCGATGACCACCGTCGTGGCCGTCACCGAGGACTCGCGCGGCGGCTACGCGGTCAAGACCCTGCCCACCGACAACCGGAAGAAGGGCGCCGGCCGCACCTTCACCGCCCGCCGGGTCGTGATCGCCGCCGGCACGTACGGCACCCAGACCCTGCTCCACCGGATGAAGGACACCCGGCTGCTGCCCCGGATCTCGCACCGCCTCGGCGAGCTGACCCGGACCAACTCCGAGGGCCTGGTCGGCGCCCAGACCACCGACCGGCGCTACGGCAAGCGGCACGGCGGGCAGCGGGCCGACTTCACCCGCGGCGTCGCCATCACCTCGTCCGTTCACCCGAACGAGACCACCCACATCGAGCCGGTGCGCTACGGCAAGGGCTCCAACTCGATGGGCAGCCTCACCGTCCTCCAGGTGCCCTACGGCGCCCACCGGGTCCGCAACTGGCTGCTCAGCCTGGCCCGCCATCCGTCGCTCGCGATCCGCTCCCTCTCCAACCGGAAGTGGTCGGAGCGCACCATCATCGGCCTGGTCATGCAGTCCCTGGACAACTCGCTGACCACCTACCGCAAGCCCGGCGGCCTCGGAAAGGGCCTGCTCACGGCGCGGCAGGGGCACGGCGCGCCCAACCCGACGCAGATCCGCGAGGCGACCCAGGCCGCTTCCCTGCTCGCCGAGGAGATCAACGGTTTCCCCGGGTCCAACATCGGCGAACTCATGGGCACCCCGCTCACCGCGCACTTCCTGGGCGGCTGTCCGATCGGCGCGGACGCGGAGAGCGGCGTCATCGACCCGTACCACCGGCTCTACGGCCACCCGGGCATATCCGTCGTCGACGGCGCGGCGGTCTCCGCCAACCTGGGCGTCAACCCGTCGCTGACCATCACCGCGCAGGCGGAGCGGGCGATGTCGTTCTGGCCCAACAAGGGTGAGGAGGACCCGCGTCCCCGTCAGGGCGAGGCATATGCGCGACTGGCTCCCGTCGAGCCCAAGTCCGCAGTGGTCCCGGCCGGCGCGTTCGGCGCGCTGCGGCTGCCGTTCCTGGGAATCCCGGCCGTACCGCCGAAGAAGCCGACAGCCGCGAAGAAGCCGGCAGCCGCGAAGACGGTCACGGAGAAGGCCGGGGAGAAGGCCGGGGAGAAGGCGGCGGAGGCCGTCGAGGCCGCCGACTGAGCCCCGGACCAGGACGGATTCCGGAAACGAAGAAGAGGCGCTGCACCCCCCTCCGAGTGCAGCGCCTCTCCGGTTTTCGGGTGGTGCCGCATAGATGACCGGTGACCTGGGGGATTGGTTGTAGCGTGCTCACGGATTCTTTATGTGACGCGCGTCACGTGGGTGAGGGGTGGGGCGCGCGGGCACGCGGAAGGGCCCCGTACCGCGATTCCGGTCGCGGTACGGGGCCCTTGTGCGAGGCACCGGAGTCAGGGCTGCGGCGGTGCCGGGGCGGCGGCGCGAGGGAGGAGGGGGCGCCGCACGGGAAGCGGGGTGGAGGGGTGGTGGTGCGGGGTGTGGGGGGAAGCGGGACGGCGGGTCTCGGGTCGGTCGTTCGCCGGTCGGCTGTCGGCCCCGGGCGTCCCCGGGACCGACCGCCCTTTCTGGGTGACCGGGCTGCTGTCCCCTGCCGTCCGGTCACATGCGCTGGTGCGAGGTCCCACGGCGTACCGAGGTACGCCACACGCCCCAGCGAAGCCACGCGTGGTCTATTCGGGCCCGCCCCTGGCTGGCACGGACACCACGACCAACGAAGCGGGGCGGGGTCCGGTCACGCTCCGTACGGGTGAGAGG
Source organism: Streptomyces sp. NPDC046203 (assembly GCF_040646255.1). Classification (NCBI taxonomy): domain Bacteria; kingdom Bacillati; phylum Actinomycetota; class Actinomycetes; order Kitasatosporales; family Streptomycetaceae; genus Streptomyces; species Streptomyces sp. NPDC046203. Next base: position 62,517 of record NZ_JBEYZX010000030.1, read on the forward strand.
CCGCCCGAACTCGGGTGCGGGACCGCACCCCGGCGCCGCCGGACGGACCCCGACGGCTGCCGTGGGGCGGGGGAGCTACGGGGCCGGGGGGGGCCGGGGGAGTCCGGGCCGGGGAGCCGCCGTCCTGGTGCGGACAGCCTGCTCAGATACGGCCCCGGCACAGCTCCAGCATCGTCATCGCGAGCGCCGTGCCCGGCTTGCCGAGGGCGTCCCGGAACCGGCCGAGGACCTCCATCTCACGGGCCAGGTTCACCCGGCGGCCGCCGGAGGAGATCCGGGCCTCCTGGATGACGGTCGAGACGGCCATCCGTTCCTGGATCAGTCCGATGATCCGGTCGTCGAGCGTGTCGATCCGCTCCCGCGCGTCTCCGATCAGGTGTGCGGCCTCGGTGGTGCGGGCGCCGGTCTGCTCGGTGGGGGTCTGCGTGGTCATGAGGGGCTCCTGGGGTGATGGCCTGGACGGACGTCAGGGGAGGGGTGGCGCGGGTCCAAGAGCCCCGGGGCGGCGATGCCCGGGAAAAGCAGAGCGCCCCGGGCCTTGTCGGCCCGGGGCGCCTGGGAAGTCGCTTGTCAGTTGCTCAAGCAGCACGACCATGGCAGCCGGTGGGCCGGTTGCCATAGGTAAAGACGAAGGTCGGGAGCTTGCGCATGGCCCCAGTATGAACCCCTCGCGGAGACGGCGGCCACACCGGGCCCGGATGGTGAGACGGCGCGTGCCGTCGGCGCGCCGGTAGAATCGACAAATAGCCCCCCTATCGGGGGAACCCTCCTCCCGCCGGAAGGCCGCCGCAGTGTCATCAGCGCCCACCGCTGGCGCGCCCGACGTCACCAACCCGGACGTAGTCCTCGTTGTCGACTTCGGCGCCCAGTACGCCCAGCTCATCGCCCGCCGCGTCCGCGAGGCGCGCGTCTACAGCGAGATCGTCCCGTCCACCATGCCGGTGGCCGAGATGCTGGCCAAGAACCCCAAGGCGATCATCCTCTCCGGCGGTCCGTCGTCGGTCTACGCCGAGGGTGCGCCGCGTCTCGACCGCGAGATCTTCGAGGCCGGTGTCCCCGTCTTCGGCATGTGCTACGGCTTCCAGCTGATGGCGACCACGCTCGGCGGCACCGTCGACAACACCGGCGCCCGTGAGTACGGCCGTACCCCGCTGCACGTCAGCAAGGCCGGCTCGACCCTCTTCGAGGGCACCCCGGTCGAGCAGTCGGTGTGGATGTCGCACGGCGACGCCTGCTCCGCCGCCCCCGAGGGCTTCGCCGTCACCGCGTCCACGGACGTCGTGCCGGTCGCCGCCTTCGAGAACGACGAGAAGAAGCTGTACGGCGTCCAGTACCACCCCGAGGTGCTGCACTCCACGCACGGCCAGCAGATCCTCGAGCACTTCCTCTACCGCGGCGCCGGCATCGAGCCCAGCTGGACCACCGGCAACGTCATCGAGGAGCAGGTCGCCGCGATCCGCGCCCAGGTCGGCACCAAGCGCGCCATCTGCGGTCTGTCCGGCGGCGTCGACTCCGCCGTGGCCGCCGCGCTCGTGCAGAAGGCCATCGGCTCGCAGCTCACCTGCGTGTACGTCGACCACGGCCTCATGCGCAAGAACGAGACCGAGCAGGTCGAGAAGGACTTCGTGGCCGCCACCGGCGTCCAGCTGAAGGTCGTCGACGCCGAGGACCGCTTCCTCGCCGCCCTCGCCGGCGTCTCCGACCCGGAGACCAAGCGCAAGATCATCGGGCGTGAGTTCATCCGCGTCTTCGAGCAGGCGCAGGCCGACATCATCGCCGAGGGTGCCGCCGACGGCGAGGAGGTCGCCTTCCTCGTCCAGGGCACCCTGTACCCGGACATCGTCGAGTCCGGCGGCGGCACCGGCACCGCCAACATCAAGTCCCACCACAACGTGGGCGGCCTCCCCGAGGACCTGGAGTTCGAGCTCGTCGAGCCGCTGCGCCAGCTCTTCAAGGACGAGGTCCGCATGGTCGGCCAGGAGCTCGGCCTGCCGGAGGAGATCGTCCAGCGCCAGCCGTTCCCCGGCCCCGGCCTCGGCATCCGCATCGTCGGCGAGGTCACCAAGGAGCGCCTGGACCTGCTGCGTGAGGCCGACGCCATCGCCCGCGAGGAGCTGACGGCCGCCGGTCTCGACCGCGAGATCTGGCAGTGCCCGGTCGTGCTGCTCGCCGACGTCCGCTCCGTCGGCGTCCAGGGCGACGGCCGTACCTACGGCCACCCGATCGTGCTGCGTCCGGTGTCCTCCGAGGACGCCATGACCGCCGACTGGTCGCGCCTGCCGTACGACGTCCTCGCCCGGATCTCGACCCGCATCACCAACGAGGTGAACGACGTCAACCGCGTCGTCCTCGACGTGACCAGCAAGCCGCCGGGCACCATCGAGTGGGAGTGACCTCCCCCGCGCACCAGTGAAGCCGCCGTCCCCTTCCCGGGGGCGGCGGCTTCGCCGTTTCCGGGTGGGTACGTCGTCCCGTGCCGCCGGTCGAGGATGCGGGCACGTCTTCGGCAGGCGCCTTTGAACCGGCCGTTTCCGGGCGGCGGGACAGGGTTGCGTCCGGGCTCTGGAGAGTTGACCGGCCGGGCACTACGTTCCCGCCCATGACCGAGACACCGGCGCCCGTTCCCGTCGAACGGCTCCCCTTCGCCCTGCCGCCCGTCCACGCCACGGTGGCCGAGGAACGCATCCACCGGAGGCAGCGCCTCGCCGCCGCGCTCCGGGTCTTCGGCCGGTTCGGGTACGAGGAAGGGGTGTCCGGACACCTCACCGCCCGCGACCCCGAACACGCCGACTGCTACTGGGTGAACCCCTTCGGTGCCCCCTTCGCCGACCTCACCGCGAGCGATCTGATCCTGGTCGACGGCGACGGCCGGGTCGTCCACGGGGCCCACCACGTCAACCAGGCCGCCTTCACCCTGCACGCCGAGGTCCACCGCGCCCGGCCGGACGTCGTCGCCGTCGCGCACCTCCACTCCCCTCACGGACGGGCCCTCGCCGCCCTCGGCCAACTCCTCGACCCGCTCACCCAGGAGGCGTGCGCGTTCTACCAGGACCACGCCCTCTACGACGCCTACAGCGGGGTCACCGTCGACCCGGCGGAAGGCCGTCGGATCGCGAGCGCCCTCGGCACCCTCAAGGCGCTCGTCCTGCGCAACCACGGACTGCTCACCGTCGGCTCCACCGTCGACGCGGCGGCCTGGTGGTTCATCGCCCTCGAACGCTGCGCCGGGATCCAGCTGGCCGCCCGCGCCGCCGGCCGGCCGGTCCTCATCGACCATCGCGACGCCGTCGCCACCCGCGAACAGATCGGCAGCGACCTGGTCGCCTGGATCAACTACCAGCCCCTGTGGCGCCGGATCAGCCGCACCGAACCCGAACTCCTCGGCTGAGCCTTGCCGGAAGGGATCCGGTACCCGCCGCCTCGTCGCGAACCTGACGTATCAAGGACCTCGTCCCGGCCCGCCGCCCGGTCACGAACGCTGCCTCCCTCATGGACCTTGCCCCTGCCTGCCGCCCCGTCACGAACCTGGCCCCTCAGGGGCCCGTGCTCCCGCCTGCCGCCCCGTCACGAACCCTGGCGGCCCGATCCGGCGCCCCGCCACGGACCTCTCACGACGCCGCCCCGCCGCGCGCTCCGCCCGTCGCTTCTGTGGCCACCGGCCCGGCGCCGGGGACAATCGTGCCCGGACGGGACCCGAACCTCGGGTGCGGGTACAGCGGGACGGGCAGAAAGAGGCGGCCGGACATGACAGGACCGATGGACAAAACGACGACGGGTGATGCGGCGGACCACGGCAACGGCGGCCCGGGCACCGGCCCGGGCGGTGCCTCGGGCCCGGCCCCGGGCGACGGCCCGAAGGCCCTGGCCTCCCGCTACGCCCTGGTCCCGCTGCGGATCTTCCTCGGGATCACTTTCATCTACGCCGGTCTGGACAAGCTCACCGACTCCGCCTTCCTCTCCGCCACCGGGCCCGAGTCCATCGGCGAACTCATGCGGGGCGTCCGCGACAGCTCCGCCCTGCCCGCGCTCGTCGACCTGGCCCTGCACAGCCCCGTCGGCTTCGGCTACGCCATCGCCCTCGGCGAACTCGCCGTCGGCCTCGGCACTCTCTTCGGACTGTTCGCCCGGGTCGCCGCGCTCGGCGGGGCCCTGATCTCGCTGTCCCTGTGGCTGACCGTCAGCTGGCAGGTGCACCCCTACTACCTGGGCAACGACCTCGCCTATCTCATGGCCTGGCTGCCCTTGCTGCTCGCCGGAGCCCCGGTGCTGTCGCTCGACGCCCTCCTGGCCGCCCGCCGGCGTACGAGGTAGACCGTCCAGGAAGCCGCCGCGGCCAGTGCCAGGGCGCCGCCGAGCAGGGGGAGCGCCACGAACCAGGCGATCGACCAGGATCCGGCCGCGTCCCCGGCGAACAGTGCCGCGATCGTCAGGGCGGCCAGCCCCAGGATCAGCCGGCCGGGGCGGAACTCATGAAGCAGCACGGGTGACCTCCACCTGTCCGAGTCCGACCTCCAGGGTGAGGTCGAGGGTGCCGCCCGGGGTGACGTCCGGCGGCGGGGGAAGCGTCCGGGTCGCGTCGAGATCCGGAGCGATGTCGATGTTGTCGGGCGACGACGCGGGCGGCGTCGGCGGCCGCACCGGCGGCGCGACCTGACCCGGCTGCTCCGCGGGCGGTGTCACCGGGGCCGAGGGGACCGTGGCCTCGGTGTGCAGCGGTGGCAGTGACAGGTCGCCGAGGCCCACATGGGCCCGCAGCCGCACCGTGGCGTTCTGCGGCACGACCACCTCCAGCCTGCCCGCGCCGACCCGGGCCTGCGTGATCACCGTCGTCTTCGCCGGGATGGCCAGTTGGGACAGGTCGAGTCTGCCGACTCCGGTGTCCAGCTTGTACCGCGGCTGCACCGCCGCGACCGCCGTGGGCCGCCAGGTCTCGTGCTCCCAGACCGTGGAGATCTCCTTCGGCAGCGCCGAGGCCGCCGCCAGCAGACCCGTCGTCAGCACCAGCAGACACAGCGTGCCGAACCCCGTCCGGCCCAGGAAGCTGCTCAGCACCAGGCCGGCGCCGATCACCGCGAGCGCCGCGGCCAGACCGATCTGCAGACTCGTGCCCAGCGGATGTGTATGCCACGTCAGGCCCATGCCCAGACCGCCCGCGATCAGCGCGAGGACGAACACCAGCCCGCCGATCGACGTCCCGCTGTCCTCCACCGGCCGCGACGGGGCCGCCGGCCTGCCCGGCGCGTGCGGCACGGGAGTCCAGTACCAGCCGGGCCTCGTGGACTCGCGGTCGGTTCCGCTCGTCCCGTCGGCCTGGTCGGCCGCCTCGGGGGGACCCCACAGATAACCGACGGCCACCTTGCCCGTCGAACCGTCCTTGACTATGGGGTCCCGCCACCAGGACATCGCGAAGTCGATCACCGGCGGAGCCTTGGTCTCGGGCGGCGCCTCCGCGACCGCGAGCGCGGCGGCGGGATCTATCCGGCCGCCCTCGTCGGCGGTCGCCGCGACGGCCGTCCGCCGCTGCGACCACACCGCCGCGCCGCTCACCGCCAGCGACAGGATCAGCGAGAACCCCAGCAGCCCGCCGCTGTTGAGCGTCGTGAGGAAGATTCCGCACCCCACCAGCGCCAGCAGCACCGCGGCCAGCGAGGAGCCCGAGACCCGGCCGGTCAGCAGCCTGCGCCCCTCGTTCTCCTCCTCGCCCGCGAGCGGTATCAGCAGCCAGGCGAAACCGTAGAAGATCAGCCCGACGCCGCCGGTCACCGCCAGCACGCCGAGCGCGATCCGGAAGATCACGGGGTCCAGGCCGTAGTGCCGGCCGAGACCGCCGCACACGCCGGCCACGACCTTCTGCCCGCGCGAGCGCCGCAGCGGCGGGGCGGGTGGGGCCTCCGCCGGCGGCGGGGCCTCGTGGTGCGAAGGCATCGAACTCGTCATGTGTCCATGGTGACGGTCCGTACCCCCGAAGCGGCACCGGGACCGACCCTGGCCGAACCCTGATCTTCCCCACGGCCCCGACCCTGAGAAGGTTCCAGGGTCGATATCCGGGCCGACCCTGATGTCCGCGGGCGGCCGAACGTGTGACGATCGGTGCATGTCCGCAACCGCCCGTGTCCTCGACGTCGACGAACCGCCCGTACGCAAGCTCTACCGGAGCGCCGACGGCCGGATGCTCGGCGGTGTCGCCCGCGGCCTTGCCGGACACATCGGTCTGCCCGTGGCCTGGGTCCGGGCGTTCTTCGTGGCGCTCAGCTTCACCCACGGCCTCGGTGCCCTGCTGTACGCGGTGTTCTGGATCGCCGTCCCGCTCGGCGTCGGCGGCCGTGCGGCGCCCCGCGCCGTCTTCGAGACCACGCCCGAGGGCCGCAGACGGCTGCGCAAGCCCGAGCGCGGCCAGGTGGCCGCCATGATCGTGCTCGGGATCGGCGTCTCCGCCCTCGTCAGCAGCTTCGACGTGAACAAGGAGGCCGGCCGCTACGTCTGGCCGACCCTCCTCATCGGCCTCGGTGTCGTTCTCGTCTGGCGACAGGCGGACAACGCCCGCCGCGCCAGCTGGACCGACCCCGACCGGCGGCGCCGGGCCTTCCAGTTCGCCCGCGGCCTCGTCGGCGCGGCCCTGGTCGGCACCGGGCTCACCGTCTTCGTCGTCCTGCGCGGCTCGGTCGCCCAGCTCGGCACGGCGATCACCGCGGGCGTCGCGGTGCTCACCGGGATCATCCTGCTCGCCGGCCCCTGGCTGGTCCGTATGTCACAGGACCTCAGCGAGGAACGCACCCTGCGCATCCGCGCCCAGGAGCGGGCGGAGGTCGCCGCGCACGTCCACGACTCCGTCCTGCACACCCTGACCCTGATTCAGCGCAACGCCGACGACGCGGGCGAGGTCCGCCGGCTCGCCCGGGCCCAGGAGCGCGAGCTGCGGAACTGGCTCTACCGGCCGGAGGGCACCGGCAGGGACAAGGAAGAGGAACCCAGCACGCTCGCCGAGGCGGTCAAGCGGTCCGCGGCCGAAGTCGAGGACAAGCACGGTGTGCCGCTGGAGGTCGTGGTCGTCGGCGACTGCCCGCTCGACGAGAAACTGACGGCGCAGATGCAAGCCGCGCGCGAAGCGATGGTCAACGCCGCCAAGTACGGTGGCGAGGGCGGAGCGGTGCAGGTCTACGCGGAGGTCGAGGGCCGGACGGTCTTCGTCTCCGTCAAGGACCGCGGACCCGGCTTCGACCTGGACGAGGTGCCCGGCGACCGGATGGGCGTACGAGAATCGATCATCGGCCGGATGCAGCGCAACGGCGGATCGGCGCGGCTGAGATCCGTGCCGGGCGGGGGCACCGAAGTGGAGCTGGAGATGGAGAGGGCGGACGGATGAGCGACGAGACGACCGGAACCGGGGCCGAGGCGGAGGCCGGGACCGGGGACGGAGCCGGGGCGGCGGGCGGGCAGGGCGAGAAGCGCCGGGTGCGGGTCGTCCTCGTCGACGACCACCGTATGTTCCGCACGGGTGTGCAGGCCGAGATCGGCGGGACCGAGGAGACGGGCGTCGAGGTGGTCGGTGAGGCCGCCGACGTGGACCAGGCGGTCACGGTGATCACCACCACCCGGCCCGAGGTCGTCCTGCTCGACGTGCACCTGCCGGGCGGCGGCGGCGTCGAGGTGCTGCGCCGCTGCGCGAGCATGATGACGGCGGCCGAGAACCCGGTGCGCTTCCTGGCCTTGTCGGTCTCCGACGCCGCCGAGGACGTGATCGGCGTGATCCGGGGCGGTGCCCGCGGCTATGTCACCAAGACGATCACCGGCACCGATCTGATCGCCTCGATCTTCCGGGTGCAGGAGGGCGACGCCGTCTTCTCCCCGCGCCTGGCCGGGTTCGTGCTCGACGCCTTCGCCTCGACGGACGCGCCGCCGGTGGACGAGGACCTGGACCGGCTCACCCAGCGCGAGCGCGAGGTGCTGCGGCTCATCGCCCGTGGATACGCGTACAAGGAGATCGCCAAGCAGCTCTTCATCTCGGTGAAGACGGTCGAGTCCCATGTCTCGGCGGTCCTGCGCAAGCTTCAGCTCTCCAACCGGCACGAGCTGACCCGCTGGGCGGCCGCCCGCCGTCTGGTCTGACGGGCGGAGGGGCCGACCGGTCGGGCGGTTGGCGGGCGGTTGGCGGGGCGGTCGGTTGGCAGGGCGGCCGCGAGGAGTTGCCGGGGGAGAGGATTTGCCGGGCGGCGAGGAGCAGTCGGGCCGCCGCCGGGTGACGGCCGGTCCGGTGGCAACTGGTCGGGCGTCACCCGGTCCGGGTGGCCGCCCGCTGGGTGTCGGTTGATCCGAGTGGTCGTTGGTCGGATGCCTCCCGATCCGGTGGTCGGTCGGGTGCCAGCCGGTTCGGGTGGCGGACTGTTGGTGTCGGCCGATTCGGATGGCTGTCGGCCGGATGCTTCCCGATCCGGTGGTTGGTCGGATGCCGGCCGGTTCGGGTGGCCGACCGTTGGGTGTCGGCAGATTCCGGTGGTCGGCGGGTGGGTGGCAGCCGGTCCGGGTGGCTGTCGGCCGGGTGCCTCCCGATCCGGTGGTCGGTCGGATGCCGGCCGGTCCGGGTGGCCGACCACTGAGTGTCGGCCGATCCCGATGGTCGCCTGCCGGGGTCAGCTGATCCGGGTGGCACCCGCGAAGGGCATCTGGTCGATCGGGGCGATCCGGACCGGGGCGCCCGGGCGGGGGGCGTGGATCATCCTGCCGCCGCCGATGTAGAGCCCGACATGGCTTACGCCGGAGTAGAAGAAGACCAGGTCGCCCGGGGCCAGCTCGGCGCGGGAGACCCGGTGGCCGGCGTTGATCTGGGTGTACGTGGTGCGCGGCAGCGTCACCCCGGCCGCGCGCCAGGCGGCCTGGGTGAGGCCGGAGCAGTCGTACGAGCTGGGGCCGGTCGCGCCCCACACGTACGGCTTGCCGATCTGGGCGCGGGCGAAGGAGATCGCCTCCGCGGCCCGGCCGGTCGCGTCCGGGACCGGCCCGCCGGGTGCCGGGTCCTGATCGCCGCGACCCGCCCCGGTCCCGCTGCCGTGCGTGCTTCCCGCGTCCGTAGCGCTGTCGTCTCCGGCGGCGACGTCGGCCTCGTAGCGGGCGCGGTCCTTCGTGTCGAGTTGGCCGAGCAGTTCGCGGGCGGCGCTCAGCTTGCTCCGTACGGTCGTCTTCTGCCGGCGCAGCTCCGTCTCGTGGGTCCGCAGTTCGCGCAGTTGGTCCTCGGACTGGGCGCGCAGTCGCTGGACGGCGCCGATCTCCCGGCGTACCTCGGTGATGGTGGCGGCCTGCCGGTCCCCGATCTTCTCGGCGAGGGAGGCCCGCTCCAGATAGTCGTCGGGGTCGGAGGTGAAGGCCAGCTGGAGGGTGGGGTCGAGGGTGCCGGACCGGTACTGGGCGGTGGCGATGGCCCCGAGGGCGTCGCGGGAGCGGTTCAGCCGCTCGGTCCTGCGCGCGGCCTCGTCGCGCAGCCGGTCGAAGGCGGCCCGTGCCCGGTCGACCTGCTCCTTCGCCCCGTTGTACTTCTCCGTGGCGGCCTCGGCCTCCTCGTAGAGGCGGTCGACCTGAGCCCTGACCTGCGCGGGGGCGGGGCGGGGTGCGGCGTGCCCGGTTCCCTGGAAGACGGTCGCGGTGGCCGCCGAGGCGAGAGCCAGCGTGGCGGCGGTGCGGGCGGCCTGGCCGCCGAAGGGAAAGTACTTGGGCTTGCGGTGCGCGGCCACGAGGGCGGGTCACTTCCTCATTCCCTGTGGCGGACGGTCCCCGCCGGGGTCGGCGGCGGCCCGCACAGGGGAACGGGCCGCCGCCGGTTTTCTCGGCGGGGGTGACCGACAGCCGCCGGGAGCGGCGGTGGTGGGGAGCCGGTCACCTCGGGCAGGACGCTAACCCCGGCTTTGGCCCGCGGGCGCGGGGTGACCGTTATTGGTTGCAGGTGTTGCCAGGTGACCGAACTTGTTCGACCCATGGAGAGGTGGGCGGTGTATCCGTGACCGCCTGACGCGTATGCCCTGGTGTGACTGTCGGTCCGTCTGCCCGTCCTACCGGCGGGCCGGACCAGGCCGACCCGCCCCGAAGCCGGCTCCGGGCCCCCGGTTAGGCTCCGGGCCATGGACGTACTCATTCATCTTCTCGTCGCCCTGCATATCATCGGCATCGGTGCCCTGCTCGGTGGATTCATCACCCAGATGAAGGCGATGGGCGCCGGTACGGCCCGCTTCTCCCCGGCGATGCTGCACGGCGCGCTGACCATGCTGGTCACCGGCGTGGCGCTCGTCGGCGTGCACCAGGCCGAGGGGCACACCGTCAACAACGTCAAGATCGGCATCAAGCTCGCGATCCTGGTCGTCGTCCTCGGACTGGTCTACATCAAGCGGGACGAGGAGACGGTCGACAAGGCCCTCTTCGGCGCCGTCGGCGGTCTGACCCTCACGAACATCCTCATCGCCACCCTCTGGGTCTGATCCCCGCCCTCGCCCTCGCTCCTTCCCGCCCGCCCCGCCTGATGCCGTGGGGTCCCGGGGATCCCGGCGCGGGTCAGGAGAAGTCGGCGTAGGCGAGGTGGGTGCCGCAGTGCAGGCAGCGGAACAGCAGGGCGCTCGCCCCGCCGCCGAGACCGGTCAGGAACTCTTCGAGCCGGGCCGGATCGTGCCGTCCGCCCACGCGCAGGTCGGTGCGGAGCCGGTCGAGGGCTTCGGGGTGTGACGCCAGCCGGGCGTGGTCGGCCTCGCCGACGAAGGCGGCCGCGTCCCCGCAGTGCACGAGCCAGTGCGGGTCCTGCCAGGCGCTGAAGCCGGGGGTACGGCGGGTGACCTCCCGCACGGTCTCCTCATCGACACCGTCGAGTCCGTATGTGTCCGCGAACTCGCCGGCGAACCGTTCCGCCGCGCTGCCGTCGGCGATGCACCAGGGGCAGAACCGCCCGCTGACGTCCTGGGCGGAGTAGAAGACCGCGCCGTAGATCCACCCCGTACGGCGGTGGCAGCAGGCGCATTCCTCCGCGCTCTCACGGATCGATCCGGTGGCGACCGGGTCGGGGTGGTAGCGGAAGAAGGGCGGTTCGGTGCTTTCGGCCGCCGCCCGGGAGGCGGGGCCGGCCGTGCCGGTCATATCGGGCGTGTCGACCGAGTCGGCCGTGATCGGTGCGCGAGCGGCCGAGTCAGTGGACTCCATGAACGCGCAGTCTGCTCCGGCGCGGTCCGCCGATCAAACCGGGTGGCCACCGCCCCTGGCTCCTACCAGCGGGAATCCCGCGACCGGGCCGCCGCGTGCCGTCGCCTCAGCCCGCTCCCGCTCCCGCCCCGCCCGGTCAGGCCGGGCGGACCGAGCCGTAGATCGGCATGTAGTAGATCGACTCCTCGCGGACGTACGCACCCGGCTTCGGGGCGTGGATCATCTTGCCGCCGCCTATGTAGATACCGACGTGGCTGATGTCGTCGTAGAAGAAGACCAGGTCACCGGGCTTGAGATCGGCGGTCGCGACGCGCGTGCCCACCTTCACCTGGTCCCAGGTCGTCCGCGGGAGCGTGACCCCGGCCGCGCGCCAGGCGGCCTGGGTGAGGCCGGAGCAGTCGTACGAGGAGGGGCCGGTCGCGCCCCATACATACGGCTTGCCGATCTGGGAACGGGCGAAGGACAGCACCTGGGCGGCCTTGGCCTCGTACGACGAGCCACCGCCCGTGGACGGCGGGGGCGTGCTCGGCGACGGGGCCGAGGGGCTCGTCGACGGCGACGGGTCGGCGGTCTTCGCGGCCTCGGCCTTCGCCTTCGCCGCGGCGGCCTCCGCCTTGGCCTGTTCCTCCGCCTTGCGGCGGGCCTCGGCCTCCTTCTTCCGCTCCAGCTCCGCGAGCCGGGCCTTCTCCTCGGCCGTCAGCCGGTCGAGCAGCGTGCGCGCCTCGGCCAGCTTGCTCTGCACCGTCTCCTTGCTGGTCCGCAGCTCCGTCTGCGCGGAGGTCAGCTCCTGGAGGCTCCGGGTCGCCTCGCCGCGCTCCTTCGCCGCCTCGGCGCGCTGCGTCTCGTACGCGGCGACCGCCGTGCGCTGGCGCTTGCCGAGCCGGTCCATCAGGTGCGACTGCTCGAAGTAGTCCTGCGGGTCGTCCGCGAAGATCAGGGTGGCGGTCGGGCCGACCGCGCCCGCCCGGTACTGGGCGGCGGCGAACGAGCCGAGGGTGCGCCGCGACTCGTTGATCTCGGCGGTGCGCCTGGCCACGTCGTCCAGCATCCGGCTCACCTTGCGCCGCTGGCGGTCGGTGGCCTCCTTGGACTGGTTGTACCGCTGGGTCGCCGTACCGGCCTCCCGGTACAGCCGGTCCACCTGCTTCTGGACGTCCTCCACCGACTGCCGGGGCGCGGGCGGCGCCGCCTGGGCGCTCGGGGCCTGCGCGGACAGCAGCGTGACGGAGGCGAGGGCGGCCGTCGTGACGCCGACGGCGGGTGAGTGGGGGCGGGTCGTGCGCGGCTTGCGATGGGACGCCAAGGCCGGCATCTCCTTCCTGGACGCCGAGAGGGGCGCCCGGCCGCGTGGGGGCGGCCGTGGGGGAGGCGGGCCTGATCGGCGTGGGCCGCCCGTTCGGCGCTGGTCGCCGACACCGGGGAGGGGGATAGGGGACGGGCCGCTTGGGCGAGCACGCTAGCGACCCGTGGGACGGGTGGGAAGCCCGATGTTCGATATGCCCGATACTTTTCCGTGACCTCCGCCGTGATCTCGCCCACGGTGCGTGCCCCTGCCCCTGCCCCTGCCCTTCGCCCGCGCGTCCACCTGTTCGCCCCGTTCGCCCTGCTCGGCCGTGCCCACGCCGTTCACCCTCCGTCCGAGCAGCCTCACGTACGGCAGGGAATCAGCGGCGAATCAGCGGCGAATCGACGGGGTGGTCGGCGGGGAATCCGAAGGCGGCGGCGGAGTGTCGGTGCGGCGCCCTAGACTCGAGTAGCGATGAGCAACAGCCTCTTTGACGACAGCTTCCTGGCGAGCCTCCAGAACCACTCCGAGGAGCCCCCGCCCCCGCCCGAGGACGACCACCACGGTTCCCCGGCCGAGGAGGAGGTCCCGCACGACCTCTTCGGGGACCACTTCGACGCGCCGCCGGCCGGCCGGGACGCCTACTACCGCGACGGCGCCCACCGCCCCGTCGTCGACCCCGCCGCGCTCCTCGACGGGCTGAACGAGCAGCAGCGCGCCGCCGTGGTCCACACCGGCTCCCCGCTGCTCATCGTCGCGGGTGCCGGCTCCGGCAAGACCCGGGTGCTCACCCACCGCATCGCGCACCTGCTGTCGTCCCGGCACGTCCACCCCGGCCAGATCCTGGCGATCACCTTCACCAACAAGGCCGCCGGCGAGATGAAGGAGCGCGTCGAGCAGCTGGTCGGCCCGCGCGCCAACGCCATGTGGGTGTCCACCTTCCACAGCGCGTGCGTACGGATCCTGCGCCGCGAGTCGAAGCGGCTCGGCTTCACCTCGTCCTTCTCGATCTACGACGCGGCCGACTCCAAGCGGCTGATGTCCCTGGTCTGCCGCGACCTGGACCTCGACCCGAAGCGCTTCCCGCCGAAGTCCTTCAGCGCGAAGATCTCGAACCTGAAGAACGAGCTGATCGACGAGGAGAGCTTCGCCGATCAGGCGGCCGACGGTTTCGAGAAGACGCTGGCCGAGGCGTACCGGATGTACCAGGCGCGGCTGCGCGAGGCCAACGCCCTGGACTTCGACGACATCATCATGACGACGGTCCATCTGCTCCAGGCGTTCCCCGACGTCGCCGAGCACTACCGCCGCCGCTTCCGCCATGTCCTCGTCGACGAGTACCAGGACACCAACCACGCTCAGTACACGCTGGTCCGTGAGCTGGTCGGCACCGGGTACGAGGACCTCGGCCCGTCCGAGCTGTGCGTGGTCGGCGACGCCGACCAGTCGATCTACGCCTTCCGCGGCGCGACGATCCGCAACATCCTCCAGTTCGAGGAGGACTACCCGGACGCGACGACGATCCTGCTGGAGCAGAACTACCGCTCCAGCCAGACGATCCTGTCCGCCGCCAACGCGGTCATCGAGCGCAACGAGTCCCGCCGCCCCAAGAACCTGTGGACGAACGCGGGCGCCGGCGCGCAGATCACCGGCTACGTCGCCGACACCGAGCACGACGAGGCCCAGTTCGTCGCCGACGAGATCGACCGGCTCACGGACGCGGGCGACGCCAAGGCCGGCGACGTCGCGGTCTTCTACCGCACCAACGCCCAGTCCCGCGTCTTCGAAGAGATCTTCATCCGCGTCGGCCTGCCCTACAAGGTCGTCGGCGGCGTGCGCTTCTACGAGCGCAAGGAGGTCCGTGACGTCCTCGCCTACCTGCGGGTTCTCGCCAACCCCGAGGACAACGTGCCGCTGCGCCGGATCCTCAACGTCCCCAAGCGGGGCATCGGCGACCGTGCCGAGGCGATGATCGACGCCCTCGCGCTGCGCGAGAAGATCACCTTCCCGCAGGCGCTCCGCCGCGTCGACGAGGCGTACGGCATGGCGGCCCGCTCCGCCAACGCCGTCAAGCGCTTCAACGCGCTCATGGAGGAGCTGCACACCATCGCCGAGTCGGGCGCCGGACCCGCCGTGGTCCTGGAGGCCGTGCTCGAACGGACCGGCTATCTCGCCGAGTTGCAGGCGTCCACCGACCCGCAGGACGAGACCCGCGTCGAGAACCTCCAGGAACTCGCCGCCGTCGCCCTGGAGTTCGAGCAGGACCGGGGCGAGGAGGGGAGCACGCTCGCCGAGTTCCTGGAGCAGGTCGCGCTCGTCGCCGACTCCGACCAGATCCCCGACGAGGACGAGGAGGGCGCGGGCGTCATCACCCTGATGACCCTGCACACCGCCAAGGGCCTGGAGTTCCCGGTCGTGTTCCTCACCGGCATGGAGGACGGCGTGTTCCCGCACATGCGCGCCCTCGGCCAGACCAAGGAGCTGGAGGAGGAGCGCCGCCTGGCGTACGTGGGCATCACCCGCGCCCGCGAGCGGCTCTATCTGACCCGGTCCGCGATGCGCAGCGTCTGGGGCCAGCCCTCGTACAACCCGGCCTCCCGCTTCCTGGAGGAGATTCCCGCCGCGTACCTGGAGTGGAAGCGGACCGGACCGATGGCCAAGCCCGCCGGGCCGGTCTCGGGGGTCACCTCCTCGCTGTCCTCCTCGCGCGCGCGTTCCGGCCCCTCGGGCTTCGCCACACGGCGCACCTCCGACAAGCCGGTGATCTCGCTCAAGGCGGGCGACCGGGTCACGCACGACCAGTTCGGCCTCGGCACGGTGATGTCCGTGGCGGGCGAGGGCGACAAGGCGCAGGCCACGATCGACTTCGGTGACGACAAGCCGAAGCGGCTGGTGCTGCGGTACGCGCCGGTCGAGAAGCTGTAGTCGTACGGGACCTCCTGTACGGGTCAGCCGTACGGGAGCGTCCTACGGACAAGGGCAAGGACAAGGCCCCGGTCACCGCGTCGTTGCGGTGACCGGGGCCTTGTCCATGTCCGTACCCGTATGCAATGGGCGCGGGCTGCGTGCGGGTGGGTGCCTCAGCTCAGCGGGTTGATGCCGTGCCGGATCAGCCAGGGCAGCGGGTCGATCGGCCCGCCGCCGTTCGGCCGGACCTCCAGGTGCAGGTGCGGGCCGGTGGAGTTGCCGGAGTCGCCGGAGTACGCGATGACATCGCCGGCCTGGACCTTGCCCGAGCGGATCTTGGCGCTGCTGAGGTGGCAGTACCAGGTCTCGGTGCCGTCGGGGGCGGTGACGATGACCATGTTGCCGTACGCGCTGTTCAGCTGCGTACGGACGGTGCCGTCGGTCACGGCCATCACGGGCGTGCCGGTGAACACCGGGAAGTCGATGCCGGTGTGCCGGGACATCCAGTTGACGCCGGACTGGCCGAAGCGGGCGCTGAGCTGGTGCAGCTTCACCGGGAGCGCGAACTTGGGCCGCAGCGCCTCCTTGCGGGCCGCCTCCTCTATGCGCTTCTTCCGCTCCGCCTCCTGGCGCTGCTTCAGATCGATGCGCTCCTGGGTGCGGCTGGCGCGGTCGCCGAAGTCGCGGGCGTCGGCGCTGAGCGCGGCGAGCTGGGTGTCGAGCTTGCTGTTGGCGGCCATCGCCTTGACGGACGCCGGGTCGGCGGCGAGAGCGCTCGTCTCCTTCTTCGGCTTCTCGGGCGAGTTGCCGGTGAGACCGCTGACCGAGGCGGCGGCGATACCGGCCACGCCCATGACGCACACGGAGGGCACGGCGACGGTGAGGAGCGCGGAGCGCTTGGCGGGGGTACGGCGCCGGGCGCGGCCACCGCTCGCGGCGCGGCGGCCGGGGTGGGCGGCCGGGGCGTCGCCGTGGAGATCGTGCCCGTCGTGCGTGTCCGGGCCGTCGAGGTCGAAGGCGGCGGCGGACTCCGGGATGGCGGCCATGGCGAACATGGTCTCGGCGTCGTGGAAGGCGTCCGGTTCGGACGCGGCGGCCGGTCCCTGACCCGAGTCCGGGCCCGAGCCCTGGTCCTGATCCTGATCCAGGTCCGGGAGCTCGATCCGGGGCTGGATCTGGGTCGCGGGGTGCTCCGCCTCGGTATAACCCGGGTGCGCGTAGGAGGCCTGCGGCTGCTCGTAATCCAGGGTGTCCCGGGTGTCCAGGACCTCGTACGTCTGCGTTTCGTACTGGTCCGGGCCGCACTGGTCCAGGCCGTATTGATCCTGGCCGTACTGCTGCGGGACGAGCGGCTCGGCCGCGGCCTGGTTCCAGGCGGTGGCGTCGTAGGCCCCGGTCTCGAAGCCCGCGGTCGTCCACTGCGCGGTGGCGTCGTATCCCTGGCTGCCGTACGAGGCGAAGGCGCCGGCGTCGTACGTGTCGGTGCCGGACTGCTGGGCCTCGGCCCAGGCGGTGGCGTCCCACTGGCCGGTGGGGGTGTACCCGCCGGCGTCGTACGAGGTGGGTGCGCAGGCCCCGTCGGCGGGGACGGACGCGTAGCCGGCCGAACCAGTGTCCCACGCGGTGGTGCCGTAGGCGTCGGCGTAACCGGTTCCGACTCCGACCCCGGCCCCGGCGTAGGCGGCGTAGTCGCCGTAGTCCTGCGAGGTGTACTGCGTGTGACCGCTCTGACCTGCGTCGTAATCAGCGGTGGAGTAGGCGCCGAAGTGCGGGTCGGCGCCGTGGCCGCCCGTCTGGGCGGCGTCCGTGACATACCCGGCGTGGGGGTGGTGTTGGTCGTTCACCAACTTCTCTCTCGCCTCGACATCAGGGGGTCAAGCAGTGGCGTGACTGTACCCGGCGGTACGCGGGCCGGACAATCTTCGACGGGTACCGAGCCGCCAGGAAACGGGCAATCGGCTGTCTTTTCGGCGAAGAGAGGAGACAGCTTTGGCTCTGTGTTCGAAGAACGTTCGATACGGGAGAGGTTTTGGCGGCCCGTCAGGCCGCTGAAGTGCCTTCGGCCGGGGGTGCGATGCCACCCGTTTCGGGCGTACGGTCCGCTGCCTTCGCCGCGCCCGGGTCGGATGAATCGGCCGGGGCTGCCGGGGCGGCCGGGGTGGTCGGGGCGTTGACGTAGTCGTCGGTGAGCGACCGCAGGACCTCGGCCACGATCGCCGGGTGGACGGGCAGCGCGAGATGTCCGATGCCGGCGACCCGTACGTTGCGCACCCGCAGGTCCGGGTGGTGGAGGCGGGCCGTCTCGGGCGGGACCATCACCTCGTCCAGGTCGCCCCAGAAACTCACGAACAGGGTGCGGCACCCCGGTGCGGGGCCCGCCAGTTCGCGCAGGACCTCCGAGCCCGGCCGCATCTGGCGGATCAGCGGATGGGCGTCGACCGGCCGGCCGAAGGCGGTGCCGGAGTGCGGGGTGCCGAGCATGACGAGGGTGCGTACGCGCGCGTCGCCGCCCAGGTGCTGTACGTAGTAACGGGCGATCAGGCCGCCGAGGCTGTGGCCCACCAGATCGACCTCGGTGTGCCCGCTCCGGGCCAGAAGCTCCGCCACCTGGCGGGCGAGCGCGTCGGCGGCGGTCCGCAGATCCCGGGTGAACGGGGAGTACGCGAACGATTCGACCCGGTCGCGGCCCCGGCCGGCGCGGGCGAGCGCGCGGCGCAGTACGACGAACACGGAGCGGTTGTCGACGAAGCCGTGCAGCAGGACCACAGGGCGCGGATCGCCGCCGTTCGGCTGCTGCTCCGGTGCGCGGTCCGGTGCGGAAACCGGGGGGTGGTCGGACGCGCCGCCGTCGTCCGGCCGCGGGTCCTCCGTCTCCGTTCCCGTGTGCTTCGGTACCGGGCGGAGCGTACGGTGACGCTCGGCGACCAGGCCCGAGGGGTAGAGGAGCAGATGCCCGGCGAGTACGGCCAGTTCCAGGACCGCGGCCTTCATCCGGTCGGTGCGAGGGTTCGGCCCCGGGTCCGGGGCGTCGGTGTGGTCCATCGCCACCTCCGTCCGGCTGCGGCGGGGCGCTGCGGCTGACTTCGTACACCTCCGCGTGCCCGCGTTCGCGTGCCGTACGGCGGGCGGCGCGCGACCGCGGCGACCGGCCTGTGGCGGCTCCCGCGAGGGGCCGCCGATGTCCCACGTGTGATTTCCCCCTCGCCTGCCACCGCGAAACGGTCAGGTACGGGATGCTGGCGATAACGTTCGTTCACCTCCCCGGCAAACAGGCGCGGGGGTCGCATGTGGAGGCAGTGATGGGTGTGACCGGTCCGATCCGCGTGGTGGTTGCCAAGCCGGGTCTCGACGGCCACGATCGCGGGGCCAAGGTGATCGCGCGTGCGCTGCGCGACGCCGGTATGGAGGTCATCTACACCGGGCTGCACCAGACGCCCGAGCAGATCGTCGACACCGCGATCCAGGAGGACGCCGACGCCATCGGCCTCTCGATTCTCTCGGGCGCGCACAACACGCTGTTCGTGAAGGTGCTGGAGCTCCTGAAGGAGCGCGACGCGGAGGACATCAAGGTCTTCGGCGGCGGCATCATCCCGGACGCGGACATCGCGCCGCTGAAGGAGAAGGGCGTGGCGGCCATCTTCACCCCGGGCGCGACGACGGCGTCGATCGTCGACTGGGTGAACGCCAACGTCCGTGTGGCCGCCTGACGGTCGCGGGAAACGCGTGCCGTACGGGGCGGGGCGGGCCGGGATTTCCCCAGCCGGCCCCGCCCCGTACGTATATCCGTGCGCGCGTCGACTGTGTGCACGTCGACTGTGTCCGATCGGGTGACGAAGCGATCAGGGGGAGCCGGTCCGGTCCGGGAAGCGGTCCGGTCAGGGCAGCGGCTCGGGGTTCAGCCTCCGTCCGCCAGTTCCGCGTGCATCGCGGCGCGCAACTCCAGGGTCGCGACGAGACGTTGGAACGCCTCCGCCCAGTAGTCGCCCGCGCCGGGGGACATGTCCTCGGCATCGGCCGCCGACGGGGCGGTGAGCAGGGCGAGTCGTGGCGCGGCCGCCGGGGCGAGGCAGCGTTCGGCCAGGCCCATCACCCCGCTGAAGCTCCAGGGGTAACTGCCCGCGTCCCGGGCGAGGTCCAGGGCCTCGACGACCGCCCCGCCGAGCGGGTCCGACCACGGGACCGTGCAGACGCCGAGCAGCTGGAACGCCTCCGACAGGCCGTGCGCCGCGATGAACGAGGCGACCCACGCGGCTCGTTCCTCCTCCGGGAGCGTCGCGAGCAGCCGGGCCCGTTCGGCGAGCGAGGACGATCCCGGGCCGGTGGCCTGGGGGGCGTCCGGGGCCCCGAGCAGGGCCCGTGACCAGTCGGCGTTCCGTTGCCGTACCGCCGCCCGGCACCAGGCCGCGTGCAGTTCGCCGCGCCAGTCGTCGGCGACCGGCAGCGCCACGATCCGCTCCGGGGTCCGCCCCCCGAACCGAGCGCTCCAGCAGTCCAGCGGCGCGGCCTCGACCAACTGGCCCAGCCACCACGAGCGTTCGCCGCGTCCGGTCGGCGGGGTCGCGGCCACGCCGTCGTGCGTCATGCCCGCGTCGCACTCGTGCGGTGCTTCGACGACGATCGTCTCCGCTCCCTCCGTACGGTCCAGGGACACGCACGAAGCGGCTCGCCCCGCCATCCGCCCGGCCAGCGCGGAGGACGGCAGCGCGGACAGCAGCTCGGCGGCCGTCGCACGGACGTTGCGGCTGCGGTCGGACAGGGCCGCCTCCAGGAACTCCTCGTCCGCCGGGGCGAGTCCGTCGCGCAGCGAGTCCAGGAACATCAGCCGGTCCTCGGCTCGTTCGGTGCCCCAGGTCGACGCGAGCAGCGCCCGGCCCCGTTCCGGATCCGCCGCCCGTACGGCGCCGAGCAGCGCGACCCGCTCCGCGAACAGCCCCTCCTCCCACAGTGCCAGGACCGCCCGCTCGTCCGCCGGGTCGGGCGCCGCGCCGCCGCCGGAGGTGCCGCGCAGCGCGAACTTCCAGTCCGGGTTGAGCCGGGCCAGCCACAGGCCGCGCGGACCGACGAAGGCGAGCGCCGCCGGCCGCAGATCGGTCCGGGCGCGGGCGGCGTCGAGCAGCGCGGGCAGCGCGGCGGGCGGTGCCTGGTAACCGCGCTCGTTCGCGGCGGCCAGCCACTGCGGCAGCAGTTCGGTCAGATCCGGGACCGCCCCGCGCCGCCCGGCGGACGGCGCGGCCCGCCCGGCCAGCAGCCGCGCCAGTCTCCGCCGCGCCGGGGCCGGCAACGGCCGACGGCCGTCCTCCGGCGCGGCGTCGAGCAGGGCCGCGGCCGGCCCGGGCCGCAGCCCGGCCCTGCGCCGCACGGTGTGGACGGCGGCGGCGTCGAGCAGGGCGAGGGGCGCGGCGTTTCTGGTGCTGGTGCCCTCCGTACCTCTGGCATCCCCGGCGCCGCCGATGCCCGCAGTGCTCCCGGTGCTTCGCGTGGGCGGCTTGCGGTCCGTGCCCAGCAGGGCCGAGGTGACGAGCTCTTCCCAGGCGTCCATGGACTCCTCCAGACGTGCGGAACGCGCGGACATGTCTTCCAAGGTCAAGGCGGTGAGGGGATGCGGGACGAGCCGGGGTCACACCAGTGGCACGGTCTCCTCCGGTGCGTCCGGCGACCAGGCGGCCAGGGGGCAAAAGCCCCGGTGGCCGACCTCGCCGAAGACCGTCAGGGGTCCGCCCCCGGACAGGGCGATCAGCCGCCACAGCCCGGCCCGTTCCTGCGCGGCCCGGGTCAGGGGTATCGCCTCGCGGGTGTGGGTGGTGCCAATGAGGTGGGCGGTGTCGGCGTTTCCTGTGCTTCCGGCGTTTCCTGCGCTCCCCGCGTCCGCGAGCTGCCAGCCGTAGTCGGCGCGGGCCGGGACGACGTCCGTCAGGGTCACCGGCCAGGCGTCCAGCCAGGGATCGTCGCCGAGGGCGCGGCCGTAGGCGGCGAGGGCCGCGCCGACCGGTCCGCCGCGGGGCGGGCCGACCGCCGGGGACGGGGTGGCGAACTGTTCGACCAGTTCGGCGCGCGGGCCGCCGCCCTCGTACGGGCGGAGCTCGGCGTCGAGAACGGTGCCGACGGGCAGGGCCTGCCCGGGGGCCCGGCCCGCCGCCCCGTAGGAGAGGAGCAGTGCCGTGTGTCCGCCGTCCCGGCCGTACAGCCAGATCCGGCGGGTCGTCAGGCGCGCGTCGGCGGAGTCGTACTGCGCGAGCACCTGCCAGCGGTCGCGCAGGACCGACCCGCCGGGGG
Source organism: Streptomyces sp. NPDC046203 (assembly GCF_040646255.1). Taxonomy (NCBI): domain Bacteria; kingdom Bacillati; phylum Actinomycetota; class Actinomycetes; order Kitasatosporales; family Streptomycetaceae; genus Streptomyces; species Streptomyces sp. NPDC046203. The sequence goes on from NZ_JBEYZX010000030.1 coordinate 84,151, forward strand.
TGGCCGGCCGGCCGACCCGGGTCCGGACGGTTGCCGCGAGGGGCGCGGGCAACCGGTCGGCCGAGAGCCAGGCACGGACGAGCAGATGGGTCAGGGCACACTCCTCCAGGAGCCGTACAGGCCAGCCGGGGCCCGAGCCGGGCAGGGCGCCCAATTCCCTTACCCGGGCGGCGAGTCCGGGGGCCTGGGCGTCGACCATGCGGGCCGCCGTCTCCTCCCACAGCCCGTGCCCCGCCTGCTCGGCCGCCGCGAGCCCGCCGCGCAGCAGGTCGGCGAGCCGCTGCTCCAGCTCCCGCGCGCCCGCGGTGATCCGGGCGGTTCGCCGCTCGGCGCGCCGGCGGACCGCCTCCGGGTCGGCGGGTGCGGCGGGTGTGTCGACTGCGGCGGCCGCGTCGGGTGCGCCGGACCCGGTCGACGGCACGCCGGCGGCTCGTGCCCGCCGCCCCGCGAGCCAACTCTCCACCCAGTCAGGGGCCTCGGCGGAGCGCGCGACTCGGATCGGCTCCGCCTCGGTGTCCCCGCCGCCTTCGTCTCCCGCCCAGAGCAGCAGCAGGCCCAGGACGTGCTTGCACGGGACCTTCCGGCTCGGGCAGGTGCAGGTGTACGCCGGGCCCGCGAGGTCCACGGCCGTCTTGTACGACGTCCTGCCGCTGCCGGCGCACACTCCCCAGACGGCCTTCCCGCCGACCTCCTCGCCGGTTCTCCCGCCGGTCCCCTCTCCGGCTCCCGGCCCGGTCCCCTTTCCGGGCTTCGCCCCCTGCTCTCCCCACCCCGCCCCGGACCACGGGCCCGGCACGCCCAGTCTGCTTCCCGCCTCGCGTGACGCTTCGTCAGGAGCCAGAGCCAGCACCTGTTCCGACGTCCAGCGCACCCCCTGCTGAGTCATGGGAACGACCGTACGGGTACCCACTGACAACGCCGGCGACCCCCCTCGGCCTTGGCTGTCCACCGCCTCTGATCGAATGTCAGTGGGATGGTGCACGGTGGATCGCACAGCAGGTCGAACGATCTGAAGGGGGACTCTCATGACTCTGCCCGCACACTCCACGGACCCCACGGATACCGCGGACACCACCATCGAGCGGCCCGCCGGACGGGCTGCCGGGAAGACCGTCGAAAAGGCCATCGGTAAGACCGCCGATAAGGCCGTCGCGAAGGCCATCGGACAGGCCACCGCAACGGCTACCGCAACGGCCACCGCAGAGGCGGCCGAGCGGGCTCTGCGACCGCACGCCGAGGACGCCTTCGGCCACGAACTCACCGCGCTCGCCGCCGCCGACGACCGTCCGCGTCCCGCCCGCTGGCGCCTCTCGCCGTGGGCCGTCGCCACCTATCTCCTCGGCGGCACGCTGCCCGACGGCACGGTGATCACCCCGAAGTACGTCGGACCGCGCCGTATCGTCGAGGTCGCCGTCACCACGCTCGCCACGGACCGCGCGCTGCTGCTGCTCGGAGTGCCGGGCACCGCCAAGACCTGGGTGTCCGAGCACCTGGCCGCCGCCGTCAGCGGCGACTCCACGCTGCTCGTCCAGGGCACCGCCGGCACGCCCGAGGAGGCCATCCGGTACGGATGGAACTACGCCGAGCTGCTCGCCCACGGCCCCAGCCGCGACGCCCTCGTGCCCAGTCCCGTCATGCGCGCCATGGCGGACGGCATGACCGCCCGCGTCGAGGAGCTGACCCGGATCCCGGCGGACGTCCAGGACACCCTCATCACCATCCTGTCCGAGAAGACCCTGCCGATCCCCGAACTCGGCGAGGAAGTCCAGGCCGTCGGCGGCTTCAACCTCATCGCCACCGCGAACGACCGCGACCGGGGCGTCAACGAGCTGTCCAGCGCGCTGCGCCGCCGCTTCAACACGGTCGTACTGCCGCTGCCCGCCACCCCGGAGGCCGAGGTCGACATCGTCGCGCGGCGCGTCGACCAGATCGGGCGCTCGCTCGACCTGCCGGCCGTACCGGAGGGAGTGGAGGAGATCCGCCGGGTCGTCACCGTCTTCCGCGAGCTGCGCGACGGGGTGACGACGGACGGCCGGACGAAACTCAAGTCGCCGTCCGGGACGCTGTCGACGGCCGAGGCGATCTCCGTCGTGACGGGCGGCCTCGCGCTGGCCGCGCACTTCGGCGACGGGGTGCTGCGGGCCGGCGACATCGCCGCCGGACTGCTCGGCGCGGTGGTCCGCGACCCGGCCGCCGACCGGGTCGTCTGGCAGGAGTACCTGGAGACGGTGGTGCGCGAGCGGCACGACTGGAAGGACTTCTACCGCGCCTGCCGCGAGGTGAGCGCATGACCACCCGCCAGGACTCCGGTACGGCCCCGGTCCCCGACCGCCGGCCGGCCGCCGGAACGGCCTCGGTCGCCGGCATGGCTTCGGTCGGGGATACGGCCTCGGTCTCGGGCTCGGTTTCGGCCAGTGGCGCGACCCCGGTCACTGGCTCGGCTGCCGGTGCGGCTTCTGCCTCGGCTTCGGCCTCCGCTTCGACCGCCGCCCCGTCTTCGACGGCCGCCCCCACCCGCGCCCCCGGTGTGCCCGCCGGGCCGCTGCTGCTCGGCGTACGGCATCACGGGCCCGGTTCCGCGCGGGCCGTCGCCGCCGCTCTCGACGCGGGCCGGCCCAAGGTGGTCCTGATTGAAGGCCCGCCGGAGGCCGACGCGCTCGTCGCGCTCGCCGCCGACGAGGCGATGCGGCCCCCGGTCGCGCTGCTCGCGCACGCGGTGGACGATCCGGGCCGGGCCGCGTTCTGGCCGCTGGCCGAGTTCTCGCCCGAGTGGGTGGCGATCCGCTGGGCCCTCGCGCACGGCGCCGACGTCCGCTTCATCGACCTGCCCGCCGCCCATACGCTCGCCGCCACCGACCCCACCTGGGGCGACGGGGAGGGCGAAGGCGACGACGACGGCGCCGGCCCCGACGCGCGGGCGGGCGCGGGGCCGCACATCGACCCGCTCGCCGAACTCGCCGAGGCCGCCGGATACGACGACCCCGAGCGCTGGTGGGAGGACGCCGTCGAACTGCGCGGCGGCACCGACCCGTTCGCGCCTTTCGAGGCCGTCGCCGAGGCGATGGGCGCGCTCCGGGAGGCGTACGGGCACGGGGGCAACGCCCGCGATCCGGTCCGCGAGGCGTACATGCGGCTCCAGCTCCGCGCCGCGTGCAAGGAGTACGGGGACGACGTGGCCGTGGTCTGCGGCGCGTGGCACGTCCCCGCCCTGCGCCGCACCGGCCGGGCCACCGCCGACCGGGCCCTGCTCAAGGGCCTGCCCAAGGTGCGGACCGTGATGACCTGGGTGCCGTGGACCCACCGCAGGCTGGCCCGACGGTCCGGGTACGGGGCGGGCATCGAGGCCCCCGGCTGGTACGCGCACCTGTTCTCCGCCCCCGACCGGACCGTGGTCCGCTGGCTGACCAAGGTCGCCGGGCTGCTGCGGGACGAGGACCTTCCCGTGTCCTCCGCCCATGTCATCGAGGCCGTCCGGCTCGCGGACACGCTCGCCGTGCTCCGCGGCCGGCCGGGCCCCGGGCTCGACGAGACCACCGATGCCGTCCGGGCCGTCATGGGCGACGGCTCCGACGTGCCGCTCGCCCTGATCCACGACCGGCTCGTGGTCGGCGACGTCCTCGGCACCGTCCCGGACGGTGCCCCCGCCGTCCCGCTCCAGCGGGACCTCGAACGGCTCCAGCGTTCCCTGCGCCTCAAGCCCGAGGCGCGCGAGCGCGACCTCGAACTGGACCTGCGCAAGGACAACGACAGCGCCCGCAGCCGGCTGCTGCACCGGCTGCGGCTGCTCGGCGTCGGCTGGGGCGAGCCCGTCGTGGGACGCGGCTCCACCGGGACGTTCCGGGAGAGCTGGCGGCTGCGCTGGCGGCCGGAGCTGCACGTCCAGGTCGCCGAGGCCCCCATGCTGAAGACCGTCGTGCCCTGCGACGTGTGGTCCGGCCGCCCCTGTCTGATCGTCAAACCGGGGCCGGTGGGCGACCGCGGACC
>NZ_JBEYZX010000031.1:0-84998 GCF_040646255.1 Streptomyces sp. NPDC046203
GCTTATCAGATGTTTTCGATCCGATCCGCTCCGCGCTTTCCGTTCCTTCAGGCTTTCACCCTCCGGCCCTTTCGGCGCTTTCCGACTTTATCAGACCCTTTCGGCTCCGATTCCCGGTCGGCGGGATTTCGTCTTCCCGACCGCTGGGCGGCCGTTCCGACTGGTGAGACTTTAGCGGATTCCCGGCCCCCGAGCTAATCGGCGGCTGCGTCCGAAGCTCGAACGCGGATTCCTCATTTCGCAAGAAAAACAGAACGCATGACGGGACGACGAATCGACACCCTCAGGTGTAAGTGGTTCTTGCGGAATCGCTGTCCGGGGCCGACCGGGGCCGGTGCTCACGTCGGACAACTCGGAGAACACTACGGTTCGGTCAAACGCGTGTCAACCCTGGCCCTGAGGGGTACGGTGTTCGTCATGACTACGCATGCGCACACCACCCAGTGGTGGGCCGCCTGACCGGCGGCCCGCACTCGCGCATGCAGACAACGGCCGCCGCCTCGGCGGCCGTTCGTGTTTCCCCCTCCGGGAGCCCAGGCCGTCGGGCCGGCGGCGCTCACAGGAGAGAGGGAGAACGGCACGATGAAGCGGATCTTCAGTGGGATCAAGCCGACCGGTCATCTGACGCTGGGGAACTACCTGGGCGCCGTACGGCAGTGGGTCGAGGTGGACCAGCACCAGGCCGACGCGCTGTTCAGCGTGGTGGATCTGCACGCGCTGACCGTGGAGCACGATCCCGCGCGGGTACGGCGGCTGTCCCGGCAGGCCGCGACGCTGCTGCTCGCGGCCGGGCTCGACCCGGAACGGTGCACGCTCTTCGTCCAGAGCCAGGTGGACGAGCACGCGCGGCTGTCGTATCTGATGGAGTGCGTCGCCACGGACGGCGAGATGCGGCGCATGATCCAGTACAAGGAGAAGAGCCTGCGGGCGCGGGACGCCGGGGAGAGCGTGCGGCTGTCGCTGCTGACGTATCCGGCGCTGATGGCGGCGGACATCCTGGCGTACGGCACCGACGAGGTCCCGGTGGGCGAGGACCAGACCCAGCACGTGGAGCTGGCGCGGGATCTGGCGGTGCGGTTCAACCACCGGTACGGGCATGTCTTCACCGTGCCCAAGGCGACGAACCCCAAGGTGGCGGCGCGGGTCATGGATCTCCAGGACCCCTCTTCGAAGATGGGGAAGTCGCACGAGAACGGCTCCGGGATCGTCTATCTCCTCGACGACGCGGACACCGCGCGGCGCAAGGTCATGCGGGCCGTCACGGACAGCGGGCAGGACGTCGTCTACGACCGGGAGACCAGTCCGGGGATCGCGAACCTGCTGGATCTCCTCGCGGCGTCGACCGGGGGCGACCCGGCGGAGCTGGCCGGCGCGTACACCTCGTACGGGGCTCTGAAGAAGGACACGGCGGAGGCCGTCGTCGAGCTGCTGCGGCCGTTGCGGGAGCGGCACGCGGAGATCGCGGCGGATCCGGCGTACGTCGACGGGGTGCTGCGGCGGGGCGCCGAGCGGGCGCGCGGGATGGCGCGGCCGGTGGTGGACCGGGCCTACCGGGCGATCGGGCTGCTGCCCGCCGTACCGGAGCCGGCGGAGCCCGTGGAGCCCGTGGCGGTGCCGGGGTCGGAAGGGGCGCTGTCGGGGGCCGCTTCGGAGTCGGTGGAAGCGGTCGCGCCCGTGGTGTGACGGAAGGCGGCGCGGTAGTCGCGCGGGCTGGTGGCGAGGTGTGCGGCGAAGTGCTGGCGCATGGTGACCTCGCTGCCGAAGCCCGCGCGGCGGGCCACCTCGGGGAGCGGGTGGTCGGTGCGTTCGAGGAGCTTCTGGGCGGCGGCGACGCGCTGCGCGATGAGCCAGCGCAGCGGGGTGGTGCCGGTGGTGGCCTGGAAGTGGCGGGCGAAGGAGCGCGGGGACATGCCGGCGCGGGCGGCGAGGCTCCCGACGGTGTGGGGCGCGTCGAGACGGGCGAGGGCGTGGGCGCGTACGGCGGCGAGCGTGTCGGCGTCGCGGTCGGCGCGCGGGGTGGGGTGCTCGATGAACTGGGCCTGGGTCCCGCTGCGGAAGGGCGCGGTGACCATCGAGCGGGCGATCGTGGCGGCGGTTTCCGCGCCGTGGGCCGTACGGACCAGGTGGAGACAGAGGTCGATGCCCGCGGCGGTGCCGGCCGAGGTCCAGACGCCCGTGTCCTCGATGAAGAGCGCCTCGGGTTCGACGCGCGTCGCCGGGTGGCGTTCGGCGAGGGCGGGGGCCAGTCGCCAGTGGGTGACGGCGCGGCGGCCGTCGAGCAGACCGGCGCGGGCGAGGACGAAGGCCCCGGCGCAGAGGGCGGCGACGGGGACGCCCGCGGTGTGGGCGCGGCGCAGGGCGTCGAGCACGGGGGCGGGGAGGTCGGCGTCGGGGTCCTCGATGCCGGGGACGACGACCAGGTCGGCGGGGGTGAGCTCGTCGAGCCAGCTGAGCGGGCGGTCCGGGGTGAGGCTGAGGCCGCCGCGGAGCGGGACGGGTACGGACGGGTCGGCGGCGGTACGGCGGAGTTCGAACGGCGGGACGCCCCGGTCGCGCCGGTCCGTGTCCCAGACCTCGGTGATGACGGAGACGTCGAAGACACGGACGCCGGGGAACGCGAGCAGGGCGATGCGCTGGGGTCGCGGGGGTCGCTGGGGTCGTCGGTCGCTCATGGCGTGGCAGTAAACCATCGATCCATGGCATTCGCGCCACTGGGGTGGCGGCCGGCCCGGCGGCAGGATCGACGGCATGGAGATTCGGGAGAACGCGGCGCTGTTGCTCATCGACGTACAGAAGGGATTCGAGGACGAGGAATTCTGGGGGCGGCGGGACAATCCGGCGGCCGAGGAGAACATCACCGCGCTGCTCGACCGGTGGCAGGAGACGGGACGGCCGGTCGTCTACATCCGGCACGACTCGGTGGTGGCCGGATCGCCGCTGCGGCCGGGGCAGCCGGGCAACGACTTCAAGGAGCTCGTCGAGGAGCGGCGGGGGAAGGGCACCGGGCCCGAGCTGCTGGTGACGAAGACCGTGAACTCGGGCTTCTACGGGGAGCCTGATCTGGACACCTGGCTGCGGGGCGCGGGCATCGGGCAGCTCGTGCTCGCCGGGATCCAGACGAACATGTGCAACGAGACCACGGCCCGGATGGGCGGGAACCTGGGGTACGACGTGGTCTACGCGCTCGACGCGATGCACACCTTCGACCTGACCGGACCGTTCGGATGGACGGCGACGGCGGAGGAGCTGACCCGGGCGACGGCGGTGTCGCTGCACGGCGGGGGGTTCGCCCGGGTCGTGACCACGGCGGAGGTGCTTGCCGGGGCTGCCGCGTCGTAGTGCGGGGCCCCGGGTGGTCGTGGTCGGGGATGCGGTGGTGGCAGTGGCGGTTGTGGCCGGCTTGGTGCCGGTGGTCGCTCAGCCGTTGCCGTTGGCGAGCTCGCGGCTGCGGTCGCGGGCCGCTTCGAGGGCGGCGATCAGGGCGGCCCGTACCCCGTGGTTCTCCAGCTCGCGGATGGCGGAGATGGTGGTGCCCGCAGGGGAGGTGACGGCCTCGCGGAGCTTGACGGGGTGTTCGCCGCTGTCGCGGAGCATGGTGGCGGCGCCGATCGCGGCCTGGACGATCAGGTCGTGGGCCTGGGCGCGGGGCAGGCCGAGGAGGATGCCCGCGTCGGTCATGGCCTCGACCAGGTAGTAGAAGTACGCCGGGCCGGAGCCGGACAGCGCGGTGGCGGCGTCCTGCTGGGACTCGGGGACCCGCAGGGTCTTGCCGACGCCGCCGAAGATCTCCTCGGTGTGCGCGAGGTGGGCGGGGGTCGCGTGGCTGCCCGCCGAGATCACGGACATGCCCTCGTCCACGAGGACGGGAGTGTTGGGCATGACGCGGACGACCGGGGTGCCGGCCGTGAGGCGTTCCTCGATGAAGGCGGTCGGGATGCCGGCGGCGGCGGTGACGACCAGGCGGTCGGCGGTGACGTGCGGGGCGAGTTCGTCCAGCAGGCGGCCCATGTCCTGGGGCTTCACCGCGAGGATGAGGATGTCGGCGCGCTTGGCGGCCTCGGCGTTGTCGACGGTCTCGACGCCGTAGCGGTCGTGGAGTTCCCGGGCGCGTTCGGCGCGGCGGGTCGTGACGAGGAGCTGGGCCGGGCGCCAGCCCGCGCGGAGCATGCCGCTGAGAAGGGCTTCACCGATCTTGCCGGTGCCGAGGACTGCGACGGTCTGGGTCATCGTTCTGTTCACCTCGTCGGGCGGGTCTCCACGTGCGGGGACATCCTCGCATCAGGGGGCCTGGCGTGGGGTTTTCGTCCGAGGGGCGGGCAGGACGGGGGCGATGAGGGGGAGCGGCTGGGGTACGGATCGGGAGGTGCGGGGGCGCGGGAACACGGGGGCGCGGCGGTCAGGCGGTGCGGCGGTCAGGCGGTGCGGCGGTCAGGCGGTGCGGCGGTCAGGCGGTGCGGCGGCGGAGGGTCGCGGCGCCCAGGGCGAGGACGAGCACCGCGCTGCCGGCCACGACGAGGACGTCGCGGACGAAGTCGGCGGTGACGTGGGGGTGCTGGAGGACCTGGTTCATGCCGTCGACGGCGTACGACATGGGCAGCACGTTCGAGAGGGCTTCCAGCGCCGGGGCCATCTGGTCGCGCGGGGTGAACAGGCCGCACAGCAGCAGCTGGGGGAAGATCACCGCCGGCATGAACTGGACCGCCTGGAACTCGGAGGCGGCGAAGGCCGAGACGAAGAGCCCGAGGGCGGTGCCGAGGAGCGCGTCGAGCAGGGCGACGAGGAGCAGCAGCCAGGGCGAGCCGACCACGTCGAGGCCGAGGAACCACAGGGCGAGCCCGGTGGCGAGGGCGGACTGGACGACGGCGAGCAGGCCGAAGGCGAGGGCATAGCCGGCAATGAGGTCGCCCTTGCCCAGAGGCATGGCGAGGAGGCGTTCGAGGGTGCCGGAGGTGCGTTCGCGCAGGGTGGCGATCGACGTCACCAGGAACATGGTGATCAGCGGGAAGATCCCGAGCAGGGACGCGCCGATGCCGTCGAAGACCTCGGGGCTGCTGTCGAAGACGTAGCGGAGCAGGACGAGCAGCACGCACGGGACGAGCAGCAGGAGCGCGAGGGTGCGCGGGTCGTGGCGGAGCTGGCGCAGCACGCGGGCGGCGGTGGCGAGGGTGCGGGCGCCGTTCATGGGCGGGGCTCCTGGTCGTGGGGGCCGGTGCCGGGGGCGGGTCCGGGAGGGGAGTCGGGGCCGGGGTCCGTACGGGGGTCGGACGCCGTGTCGACGAGGTGGAGGAACGCGGCCTCGACGGTGCCGGCGGGGCTGAGGCGACGCAGTGCCTCGGGCGTGTCGTCGGCGAGGAGTTCGCCCTCGCGCAGGAGGAGCAGCCGGTGGCAGCGCTCGGCCTCGTCCATGACGTGGGAGGAGACGAGCAGCGTGGTGCCCCGGTCGGCGGCGATGCGGTGGAAGAGGTCCCACAGATCGCGGCGCAGGACGGGGTCGAGGCCGACGGTCGGTTCGTCCAGGACGAGGAGTTCGGGGGTGCCGAGGAGGGCGACGGCGAGCGAGACGCGGCTGCGCTGCCCGCCGGAGAGCCGGCCGGCCAGGACGTGCGCGTGGTCGCCGAGGTCGACGTCCTCGATCACCCGGTCGACGGCGGCGCGGCGCCCGGCCCGGTGGGCGCGGCCGGGGAGCAGGATCGCGGCGAAGGCGGCGAGGTTCTGATGGACGGTGAGGTCGTCGTAGACGGACGGGGCCTGGGTGACGTAGCCGATCCGGGCGCGCAGCGCGGCGGCGCCCGCGGGGTGGCCGAGCACGTCGAGGGTGCCGGTGACCTTGGCCTGGGTGCCGACGATCGCGCGCATGAGGGTGGTCTTGCCGCAGCCGGAGGGGCCGAGGAGACCGGTGACCCGGCCGCGGGGGACGGTGAAGTCGAGGCCGCGCAGGACCGGCCGGCCGCCTCGGACGACGGTGAGGCCGCGCGCGGCGAGCGCGGGGGCGGCGGGGGCGGGGACGGGGGCGGGGTCGTCCGCCGGGCGGGCACTGCGAACCATGCGGGCATCGTGCGGCCGGGGGTGGACGGGGTCAAGGACCGTTCGGGCCGCTGTCCGTCCTTTGTCCCTGGGCCTGGGTCACTTGTGCCTGTGGGTTGTGAGCTGTGGGCGCTTTCGGCTTATCGCTTCTTTTTACGGGAGGACGGGTTGCCGGTGCGCTGCGCGCGGCGCTTCTCGTACTGGACGAGGGCCGTCTCGTACTCGGTGCGGCGCAGCCCCTCGCCGGGGGCCTCGGCCAGGGCGCGGCAGGAGTACGCGAGGAGCGAGCCGATGAAGCCGATCGTCTTCAGACCGCGCAGCGCGTCCTCGCGGGCCGGGTCGGTGGGGCGGCGGGTGAAGCCCTCCCACGTCTTGCGGAAGGCGATGACGCTGCAGATCCCGAACATGACGAGCACGAGGATGTCGACGAAGCCGCCGACCTCGGCGATCTGGAGTCCCCGGAAGCCGAACCACAGGGCGAAGGCGCCGGCCGCGGCGGCGAGCAGCGCGCCGACGGCGACGACGGCGCGGCGCAGGCCGTAGGCACCGTCGTGCGCGACCCAGGTCGTACCGAAGAAACGGATCTCCTCGGGCTGGGGGCCGGGGCTTGTGCCGGAGGCTGCGGACTTGACGGTCTTGACGGTCTTGGCGGACTTGCCGTCGTTGGCGTTGTTGCCGCTCTTGGCGGGCGTGCCCGTGCCGGGGCGGTCGTCGTCGCTCACAGGAACGATTATCCCGTGAGCGACGGCGACGGCGACGGCGCGGAGGCCCGCGTCAGGACGCGGAGCAACCGTGGATCAGGGCGCGGAGCCGTGGATCAGGAGCAGGGCACGGCGACGAGGCCGTCGCTGCCGGTGAGGACGTACGTATCGGAGACGTACTGGCCGTTGGCGATGTTGTCCCAGATGTTCGAGGTGCCGTACGGGCCGGTGACCGTCTCGCCGCGCCGCTGGCAGTTGACCGGCACGGAGGCACCGAGCGGCAGGAGCTTCACGATCTCGTAGCTCGTGCCGGGGCCGGAGCGGACGTTGAGCTGGACGCCCGGCGCGACCGGGTAGCGCTTCGCGGCCATGGTGGTGACGGCACCGTCGGTCGTGTCGGTGACCGTCTCGGCGGACGTCTGCGCGCCCGTCTCCGACGTACCGGATTCAGCCACTCCGGACATCGTCGTCGCCTCGTCAGAACCCATGTGTTCCTCCCCCGTTGCTGGTGAATGTGCGGTGATGAACACCGACACGCCGCGCAGGCTAGCAAAGGCGCCGCCGGAATCGCACAGGTCATCGACTAGGCTCCGCTCGTCGCGCTCGCGGACGAACACGGGGGTGGGCGGATGCCGCCGCTGCGCAATGCCGGGCCGTTTCCGGAAGCGGAACGGCCGGATTACGCCGGTCAGTACAGACTCGGGCCAGTACTCGGTTCAGGCGGAATGGGTGTGGTCCGGCTGGCCATGTCCGACTCCGGGCTGCGCCTGGCCGTCAAGGTCGTCCACGCCGATCACGCCGCCGATCCGGAGTTCCGGGCGCGCTTCCGGCAGGAGGTGGCGGCCGCGCGGCGGGTGAGCGGGGCGTTCACCGCGCCGGTGGTCGACGCCGATCCGGACGCGGAGCGGCCGTGGATGGCCACCTTGTTCATCGACGGCCCCACCCTCTCCGACCGGGTGAAGCGGGGCGGTCCGCTCGGCCTCGACGAGCTGCGCCGGCTCGCGTCCGGTCTCTCCGAGGCGCTGCGCGACATCCACCGCGCGGGAGTGGTGCACCGCGACCTGAAGCCCGGCAATGTGCTGCTCGCGCCGGACGGCCCCAAGGTCATCGACTTCGGCATCTCACGGCCCGCCGACAGCATGCTGCACACCGAGACGGGGCGGCTGATCGGTACGCCGCCGTTCATGGCGCCGGAGCAGTTCCAGCGTCCGCGCGAGGTCGGCTCGGCGGCGGACGTGTTCGCCCTGGGCGCCGTGCTGGTGCACGCGGCGACCGGGCGGGGGCCGTTCGACTCCGACAGCCCGTACATCGTGGCGTACCAGGTCGTCCACGACGAGCCCGAGCTGTCCGGCGTACCGGACACGCTGGCTCCGCTGCTGCGCGGCTGTCTGGCGAAGGATCCGGCGGAACGGCCCACCGCCGACGAGATCATGGCGCGGCTGCGGCACCCGGCGATGGGCGCGGGCGCGAGGACGAAGGCCGGGGCGGGGGCCGGAGCCGGAGCCGACAGCGTCGGTGCGGGCGCGGGTGCGGGTTCGGGCGCGGGGGCCATCGGGCTCGTACCCGCCCAGCGGCGGCCGGTGGACGGCGAGACCGCGCCCGCCCTCGGCGCCGTGGCGGACGCCCCCACGCACCGCTCGGACCGGCGGGCCGGGAAGCACGACGCGGAGCGCGCGGCCGGGCGGACCGCCGAGGTCGCGAACGGCAGCCGGACCGACGGCGGCCGGACGGACGGCGGTCGGCGGCGCGGGCTGCGGTGGACCGTCGCTCTCCCGCTCCTCGCGACCCTGGCCGTGGGAACCCTGGTCGGGGTACGGGTCTGGGGCGGCGGCCCGGACACCATCGGCCCGACCGCGAACGAACAGAACCGGACGTTCCGCCCCTGGGAGACCGCGCTCGCCGACGGCACCGGGGAGGGCCGGCCCCCGCTGTGCACGGCCGCCGGGTCGGACGTCTACTGCTCCGGCCCGAAGGCGCCGCTCGCCCGGCTCGACGCCGACAGCGGGACGATCGTGTGGACCGCGCGCGCGGACGACGGCGGGCAGGCGCGGGAGAGCCGTGCCCCCGTGCTGTCGGGCGGTCTGGTGCTCGCGGCGGACGGTGCCGGGAGCCGGCTCGACGCGTACGCGCCGGAGGGCGGCGACGTGGTCTGGAGCACCCCGCTCGCGGGCGGCGACCAGGTCGTGCCCGCCGGTGGCACGGTGCTGCTCGTGAGTCCGCGCGCCGGGCAGGTCCGCGCGCTCGACGGCGCGACCGGGCGGGAGCTCTGGTCGAAGCGGATCGGGGGCGCCGGGACCCGGTGGCTCACCGCGCCGGATTCCGGGGCCGGGGCCGAGGCCGGGACTGGGGCCGGGGCAGGGGCAGGAACCGAGGCCAAGGCAGGAACCGGGACCGGGGCCGGGACCGCGTACACCGCCACCCCCGCGCCCGACGGGCACTCGACCTTGGTCGGCGCGGTCCGCGCCGCGGACGGCACGGTGCTGTGGACCCGGCAGGTGCCGGGGCTCCTCGAACCCGTGGGCGCGACCGGGAGCGCGCTGCTCCTGCTCTCCGACGATCTCGACGGTTTCACCGACGCCGTGGTGCGGGTGGATCTCGCCGACCGGGCGGGCGTCCGGCGGGTGCCGCTCGCCGCTCCCATGGACCAGGCCCAGGCGGCCGTCGCGGGCGACGTCGTCCACATCGTCGGGGTCGGTGGCACGCTCGTCGCGGTCGACACGGCACGCTCAGATGGGGCAGCTGGGGCAGCTGGGGCAGGCGGTACGCATGGGGCGGACGATGCGGACAAGGCCCAGCTGTGGCGGCTGGAGACCGAGGTGGCACGGTCGTCGCGGCCGGTCGTCGCGGACGGCCGGGTGCTGCTGACGACCGGGGACGGACGGCTGCTCGCCGTGGACGCGGCGCGCGGCGAACTGCTGGGCCAGACCCGGCCCCGTACCTCGGGCGGCCGCTATCCCTTCACCGCCAGCCTGCCCGCACCGGTCGTCCTCGGCCCTCGGGCGATCGCCGGGGTCCCGGACGGGTCCGTGTTCGCCGTGGACGCGACGGACCCCGAGTCATGGTGACCGCTCCGGGCCGGTGACGCGCGGCCCGGCGGTGACACACGCGTACGCGCGCGGGGCGCGGCGTACGCCCCCTGACGGTTAGAGACACGTACGCGCGCGGGGCGTGGGCGGCTCGGTGCCGCTCACGCCCCGCGCGCGTGGACGCTGTGTTTTACGGCCGTAAGCCGGGGGCGGCCTCACACCGCCCGCCTGCCCGCCCGCCGTCAGGCCAGCTTGCTCACATCGCGGACCGCGCCCTTGTCGGCGCTGGTCGCCATCGCCGCGTACGCCCGCAGCGCCGCCGAGACCTTGCGCTCGCGGTTCTTCGGCGCGTAGACGCCGCCGAGCGCGGCGCGGCGGGCGTCCAGGGTCGCGTCGTCGACCAGCAGCTCGATCGAGCGGCTCGGGATGTCGATCCGGATCCGGTCGCCGTCCTCGACGAGCGCGATGGTGCCGCCCGAGGCAGCCTCCGGGGAGGCGTGGCCGATGGAGAGGCCCGAGGTGCCGCCGGAGAACCGGCCGTCGGTGACCAGGGCGCAGGTCTTGCCGAGGCCCCGGCCCTTGAGGAAGGACGTCGGGTAGAGCATCTCCTGCATGCCGGGGCCGCCGCGCGGGCCCTCGTAGCGGATGACGACCACGTCGCCGTCCTTGACCTGCTTGTTGAGAATCTTCTCGACGGCCTCGTCCTGCGACTCGCAGACGACCGCCGGGCCCTCGAAGGTCCAGATCGACTCGTCGACGCCGGCGGTCTTCACCACGGCGCCGTCGGCGGCGAGGTTGCCGCGCAGCACGGCGAGTCCGCCGTCCTTGGAGTAGGCGTGGGCGGCGTCGCGGATGCAGCCGTTCTCGGCGTCGGTGTCGAGGGTGTCCCAGCGCTCGGACTGGGAGAAGGCGGTGGCGGAGCGGACGCAGCCGGGCGCCGCGTGCCACAGCTCGACGGCCTCCTCGGCCGGGGAGCCGCCGCGCACGTCCCAGTTCTTCAGCCACTCCGCGAGGGAGGGGCTGTGCACGGCGTGGACGTCCTCGTTCAGCAGCCCGGCGCGGTGCAGCTCGCCGAGGATGGCGGGGATGCCGCCGGCGCGGTGCACGTCCTCCATGTAGTACGTGCCGCCCGGCGCGACGTTCGGCGCGACCTTGGCCAGGCAGGGCACCCGGCGCGAGACCGCGTCCATGTCGCTCAGGCCGTAGTCGAGACCGGCCTCCTGGGCGGCGGCGAGCAGGTGCAGGATCGTGTTGGTGGAGCCGCCCATGGCGATGTCGAGCGCCATGGCGTTGTCGAAGGCCGCGTGGGTGGCGACGGAGCGCGGCAGGACGGACGCGTCGTCCTCGTCGTAGTAGCGGCGGGTGATGTCGACGACCGTGCGGGCGGCGTCCTCGTACAGCGCGCGGCGGGCGGTGTGGGTGGCGAGGACGGAGCCGTTGCCGGGCAGGGCGAGGCCGATGGCCTCGGCCAGGCAGTTCATCGAGTTGGCGGTGAACATGCCGGAACAGGAGCCGCAGGTCGGGCAGGCGTTCTCCTCGATGCGGCGGATGTCCTCGTCGGAGACCTTGTCGTTGACGGCCTCCGAGATCGCGTCGACCAGGTCGAGGGTGCGGACCGAGCCGTCGACGAGCGTGGCGCGGCCGGACTCCATCGGGCCGCCGGAGACGAAGACGGTGGGGATGTTCAGGCGCAGGGCCGCCATGAGCATGCCCGGGGTGATCTTGTCGCAGTTGGAGATGCAGATCAGGGCGTCGGCGCAGTGCGCCTCGACCATGTACTCCACGCTGTCGGCGATCAGGTCGCGGGAGGGCAGCGAGTAGAGCATGCCACCGTGGCCCATGGCGATGCCGTCGTCGACGGCGATCGTGTTGAACTCGCGGGCGATGCCGCCGGCCGCGGTGATGGCCTCGGAGACGATCCGGCCGACGGGCTGGAGGTGGGTGTGGCCGGGGACGAACTCGGTGAAGGAGTTGGCCACGGCGATCACCGGCTTCCGGCCGATGTCCTCGCCCGGTACACCGGAGGCGCGCATCAGGGCGCGGGCGCCCGCCATGTTGCGGCCGTGGGTGACAGTGCGGGACCTCAGCTGGGGCATCGTCGCTCGCCTCTCGTGACGGGTGTGCTTGCCTTCGAGCCTACGCCCTGGCTCCACGATTTGGACAGGCTGTCCGCATCACGGACAAGGGGAGGGGGGCGTGGGGTCCGGGACGCGAGGGGCGGGAGGGGCCGAGAGAGCCGAGAGGGCGGGGGGGGGGTGGTGCGGGGTGCCGTAAGCGGTGGGACCGGTCTCGCTTCCGTCGGGGCCGTGCTCGGGCGCTCAGGCGCCGGGGTCCTCAGGCTCCGAGGTCCTCAGGCGCGTGGGCCCGGGGCCGCCGAGGCCAGGTGGCGGCGGGTGAAGGCCAGCGCCTCGGCGAGGTCGGCCTCGCGTTCGGCCGACGACATGGCCCGGCGGGTATTGACCTCGATCACGATGTGCCCGTCGAAGCCGCGCCGGGCCAGCCCTTCGAGCAGTTCGGCGCACGGCTGGGTGCCCCGGCCCGGCACCAGGTGCTCGTCCTTCGCCGAACCGCGCCCGTCGGCGAGATGGACGTGGCCGAGCCGGTCGCCCATCCGGTCGACCATGGCGAGGGTGTCGGTACGGGCGGTCGCCGTGTGCGAGAGGTCCACGGTGAAGTGCCGGTAGTCGTCCTTGGTGACGTCCCACTCGGGGGCGTACGCGAGCATCTCGCGGTCCTTGTACCGCCACGGGTACATGTTCTCGACGGCGAACCGGACGTCCGTCTCGTCCGCCATCCGCCAGATGCCGGACACGAAGTCGCGCGCGTACTGCCGCTGCCAGCGGAACGGCGGGTGCACGACCACCGTCGACGCGCCCAGTTTCTCGGCCGCCGCGCGGGCGCGCTGGAGCTTGACCCACGGGTCGGTGGACCAGACGCGCTGGGTGATCAGCAGACAGGGCGCGTGCACGGCGAGGATCGGAACCCGGTGGTGGTCCGAGAGCCGGCGCAGGGCCTCGATGTCCTGGCTGACCGGGTCGGTCCACACCATGACCTCGACCCCGTCGTAGCCGAGGCGCGCGGCGACCTCGAAGGCGGTCGCCGTCGACTCCGGGTAGACGGAGGCCGTCGACAGCGCGACCTTCGCTTCCGGGATCCGCACGACTCGTTCTGCCACGCAGACAGGGTACGGGGCGGGCCCGGGGGCGGGGAGGTGGTTCCGGTCACCCCGCCGGGCCCGGCCTCCTCCCCCGTCTCCCGCCCGCTCTCCCGCACCTCGGGTGGCGGGGGCGGGGGGCCGGTAGGGGCTTGGCGGGCTCGGTACGGACCCCCGGCGGCCCCCGGCGGACGGTGGCCCCCAGCGGGCAGCGAGCGGCAGGCGGCTGCCGCGGCGGCGTTACGGCAAGTGGTCCAGGCGGCGCAGGATCACGCCCTCCCGCAGCGCCCACGGGCAGATCTCCAGGGACTCCACCCCGAACAGGTCCATCGCCCCCTCCGCGACCAGCGCGCCCGCGAGCAGCTGGGCCGCGCGCCCCGCCGAGACGCCGGGCAGCGTGGAACGCTCGGACGCCGACATCGTGGCCAGCTTCGGCACCCACTCGGCGAGCGAGGCGCGGGTCAGGTTCCGCTGGACGTACAGCCCGAAACCCGAGCCGGGGGCGCCCGCGATCCGTGCCAGCTGCTTGAAGGTCTTGGACGTGGCCACGACGTGGTCGGGCGTCCCGAAGCGGCTGAATTCGCCGACCGTACGGGCGATCTGCGCGCGGACGTGCCGGCGCAGCGCCTTCACGTCGCCCGGGTCCGCCGGGTCGCCGCGCAGCCAGCCCGCAGTGAGCCGGCCCGCGCCGAGCGGCAGGGACACGGCGGCGTCCGGCTCCTCGTCGATACCGAAGCCGACCTCCAACGAGCCGCCGCCGATGTCGAGCAGGAACAGCTTGCCCGCGGACCAGCCGAACCAGCGGCGGGCGGCCAGGAAGGTCAGCCGGGCCTCCTCCTCGCCGCTCAGCACCTGGAGCGCGATGCCCGTCTCCGCGTACACCCGGGACAGCACGTCGTCGGCGTTGCTCGCCTCGCGCACCGCCGAGGTCGCGAACGGCAGCACCTCCTCGCAGCCCTTGTCCTCGGCGGCGGTGAGCGCGTCACGGACGGTGGCTATCAGCCGCTCGACCCCCGCCTCGGCGATGGCACCCCGCTCGTCGAGCAGCTCGGCGAGCCGCAGCTCCGCCTTGTGCGAGTGCGCGGGCAGCGGGCGGGCGCCGGGGTGGGCGTCCACCACCAGCAGGTGCACCGTGTTCGAACCGACGTCGAGGACTCCGAGTCTCATGGACGAAACGCTACTGCGCCCGCCCGCATACGCTTGGAGTCGTGCCAAAGACGAAAAAGGCGAAGCCGGGCAAAGACATCGGCAAGGACGGCGCCGACGTGACCGCCGCCACCCCCGCGGAGAAGACGGACGCCGCGCGGCAGGCGAAGGCTGCCCGCATCGCCCACGCCGCGAAGTCGGTCAAGTCGGTCAAGGTCGGGAAGAAGACCAAGGACAAGGGGAAGGGGGAGGGAACGGGGAAGGACACCGCCCCGGAACCGGACGAGAAGGGCCTGGACTTCCCCCGCGCCTGGGTCGAATTCGCCGACCCGGACGACGAGGAACAGGTCTTCCGCTGCGACCTGACCTGGCTCACCTCCCGTTGGACCTGCGTCTTCGGCAACGGCTGCCAGGGCATCAAGGAAGGCCGCCCCGACGACGGCTGCTGCACGCTCGGCGCGCACTTCTCCGACGAGGAGGACGAGCAGCGGGTCGCCGGGCACGTGGCGCGTCTCACGCCCGACGTGTGGCAGTTCCACGATGTCGGCGCCGAGAGCGGCTGGACGCAGACCGACGAGGACGGCGACCGGCAGACCCGCCGCTGGAAGGGCTCCTGCATCTTCCAGAACCGCCCCGGCTTCGCGGGCGGCGCCGGCTGTGCGCTGCACATCCTGGCCGTACGGGAGGGTGTCGAGCCGCTGGAGACCAAGCCGGACGTGTGCTGGCAGCTGCCGGTACGGCGGACGTACGACTGGGTCGAGCGGCCCGACGACTCCAAGGTGCTCCAGGTGTCGATCGGCGAGTACGACCGGCGCGGCTGGGGCCCGGGCGGCCACGACCTGCACTGGTACTGCACGACGGCGACGTCCGCGCACGTGGGCGAGCGGCCGGTGTACGTCTCGTACCGGCCGGAGCTCGTCGAGATGATGGGGCAGGCGGCCTACGACGTCCTGGTCGGGATGTGCGAGGCGCGGCTGGCCTCGCAGCTGCCGATGGTGGCCCCGCACCCGGCGGACCCGACGCCCTGACCTGAACTGAACTGGCCTGTCCTGACCTGACCCTGACCAGGCACGGACCCGGCGCCTTGGCCTGACCGCCCGGCCCGACTCCGACCGACCCGGCTTCGCGGACTTCCGCGAGGCCGGGTCGTTGTCTTTTCGCGCGATTTACGCGATTTACGGGTTTCTATGGGGCTGACCTGAGCCTTAACGGCGGCGCCGGGCAGCCGCCGCCTGGCCCGGGTCCGGGTCCGTGTCCGGGGGCTCTGCCGTCGGGGGCGGGCCCGTGGGCGTGGGCGGCGGGGTCGGTTCGGTCGTGGCGGGGTCGGTGGGCGGCTGTGTGGCCGGGGGCCGGGTGGGCTCGTCCGTGGGCGGCGGGCCGGTCGGCGGGGCGCTGGTGGGCGGTGGGGTCGTCGGTCCGCCGGTCGGGTGCGGCGGGGCGGGCCGGGTCGTCTCGGGCGCCGGGCGCGTCCCGTACCCGTCGATCCGTACCACCGCGCCCGCCGGCTGGACGCCGACCCGGGCGCTCCAGGAGCCGCCGGGCTGGCGATGGCGGTCGACCGAGATGTGGACGGTGACCGACTCGCCGGGGCCGAGGCTGCCGGAGGCCCGGCTCACGTACAGCCAGGGCGCGTCGGACCACAGCGCCCAGGTGCCGGGGCGGCCGCCCCGGTTGGTGAGCGTCAGCAGGGTCGTCGTGCCGCTGCCTCGGGCGGTGGCCGCGATCCGGGCGGACACGGTGGCGCCGGACGCCACCGGCCCGGTGGCGGGCGCGCCGGGGCTGATCACCTCGACCGACACGTCCGGGGAACGGCTGCCCTGGGTGTAGTGGGGGGCGGGGGTGGCGCGGGCGCTGCCGGTGTTCTCGTAGCGCGCGGTGGGCAGTCCGTCGCTGCCGATCCCCGGCCCGTCCGCCGCCTCGCGCGCGCTGATCCGGGTGCCGTCGGCGCCCTCCCCCGCGCCCGGCACACCCCGGTACGAGGTCCACAGCGCGAGCACCGGCGCGGCGACGACCGCGGCGACCAGGGTGGTGGTCAGGACGCGGGTACGCGCGCGTGCGCGGCGCGCCGCGAGGTCCTTCGGGTCCATCGGGAAGCCGGTCGCCGCGAAGCGCGGGGCGCCGGACCGGGGGCGCGGGACCCGTGCCGCGCCGTACGCGGCGGCGCGCGGGGCGGACACGACGGGCAGCGCGCGGCCGGCGGCGGCCGACGCGTCGCCGGACGCCTCGGGCGAGGTGAGGGCCGCCGAGGTGAGGGCGCCCGGCCAGGGGCCGCGCGCGCCGGCGCGTTCGGCGGCGCGGCGGCAGCGCGGGCAGTCGTCGACGTGCCGGACCAGTTCGGTGCGCAGGGTGGCCGAGAGCAGGACCCGGGGGTCGCCGGTGAGCCGTTCGACGGTCGGACAGCCGCCCGTCTCGACGACGGCCAGCGCGGCCCGGGTCCGCTCCACCTCGCACGCGGCCGAGGACAGCAGCTCGCGGGTCCGCACCGCGTCGAGCGACAGGACGGCCGCGATCTCGCGGTGGCCGAGCCCGTGCCGTACCGCCAGTTCCAGGGCCTCGCGCTGCTCGGGCGTGGTCCCGGCGGCCTCGGGCCAGGCGAGCGCGGCGAGTTCGGCCCGGCGACGGGCGGCCTCGGTGGTCCCGGTAGGTCCGGTGGGTCTGGTAGGTCCGGTAGGTCCGGTAGGTCCCGTGGGCTGTTCAAAGGCCAGGGCCGGGGCCGGGGCGGGGCCGAGGGCCGGGGCTTGATCCAACGCCGGGGACGGGGTGGCGAGGCGGCCTGTGTGCGCGCCGCGCCGGCCGCGGCGCTGCTCGCCGAGGGCACGCAGACAGGCCCAGCGCGCCAGCGCGTACAGCCACGCGCGCCGGCCGGACTCGTCGGCGGGGCAGCGGCCCTGGTGGCGCTCGGCGAGGGCGAGGACGTCCCCGAGGACGGTGGCGGCCGCGTCGTGGTCGCACAGCACGGAGAGGCAGTAGGTGAACAGACTGTCGAGGTACGTGTCGTACCGCTCGAACCGCTCCGGCCGTTCGTCCTTCTCGTGCTTCTCGTGCTTCTCGGCCTTGTCGTGCCGCCCGGAGCGCCCGGAGCGTCCAGGCCGTCCGGATCGCTCGTGGCGCTCGGCCCGCTCGGCCCGCTCGTTCCGCGCGGTGTGGCGCCCGGGCGGACGGGTGCCGCCGTCGCCGCCGGTCCCGCCGGCGTCGCCTCGCGTGGGGTGGTCCAGGCTGCTGCTCGTCACCCGGTGACCGTAGGGGCGAGGGAAGGAGCCGTTCGCTCGGCTTGCACGCTTTTAATCCATACGGGTGAACCGATCACCTGATGGGGGACAACCGGCCCGGCCGGGGCGGTGCGGAGGGCACCGGGACAGGGCGGGGGCGAGGGCCGGAACGGGTCGGGGAAGGACCGGGGAGAGGCCGAGGAAGGACCGGAGACGGGTCGGGGAAGGGCCGGGACGGGGCCCGGAACGGGGCCGTTGTCAGACCCGGGCTATACGGTGGCGCCCATGGCTGCTCGTACCAAAACCGCCAAGGACCGGCCGTCCTACCGCTGCACCGAGTGCGGCTGGCAGACCGCCAAGTGGCTCGGCCGCTGCCCCGAATGCCAGGCCTGGGGCACGGTCGAGGAATACGGCACGCCCGCCGTACGGACCACGGCCGCGGGCCGGGTGTCGACGGCCGCGCTGCCGATCGGCCAGGTCGACGGGCGGCAGGCGACGGCCCGCAGCACCGGCGTCGACGAACTGGACCGGGTCCTGGGCGGCGGTCTGGTGCCCGGCGCGGTCGTCCTGATCGCGGGCGAGCCGGGCGTCGGCAAGTCGACGCTCCTTCTCGACGTCGCCGCCAAGGCCGCGAGCGACCAGCACCGCACGCTCTATGTGACGGGCGAGGAGTCCGCGAGCCAGGTGCGACTGCGCGCCGACCGGATCCACGCCCTGAGCGATCACCTGTACCTGGCGGCGGAGACGGACCTGTCGGCGGTCCTCGCCCACCTCGACGACGTGAAGCCCTCGCTGCTGGTCCTCGACTCGGTGCAGACCGTGGCCTCCCCGGAGATCGACGGCGCGCCGGGCGGCATGGCGCAGGTCCGCGAAGTCGCCGGGGCGCTGATCCGGGCGTCGAAGGAGCGCGGCATGTCCACGCTGCTCGTCGGCCATGTCACCAAGGACGGCGCGATCGCCGGTCCCCGGCTCCTGGAGCACCTGGTCGACGTGGTGCTGCACTTCGAGGGCGACCGGCACGCCCGCCTCCGGCTGGTGCGCGGGGTGAAGAACCGGTACGGGGCGACGGACGAGGTCGGCTGTTTCGAGCTGCACGACGAGGGCATCACCGGGCTCGCGGACCCGTCCGGACTGTTCCTGACGCGCCGTGACACCGCTGTCCCCGGCACCTGTCTGACGGTCACGCTGGAGGGCCGCAGGCCGCTGGTGGCCGAGGTGCAGGCGCTCACAGTGGACTCGCAGATCCCGTCGCCGCGCCGGACGACGTCCGGTCTGGAGACCTCCCGGGTGTCGATGATGCTCGCGGTCCTGGAGCAGCGGGGCCGGATCAGCGCGCTCGGCAAGCGCGACATCTACAGCGCGACGGTGGGCGGCGTGAAGCTGTCCGAACCGGCCGCCGACCTGGCCATCGCGCTCGCCCTGGCCTCGGCCGCGAGCGACACCCCGCTGCCGAAGAACCTGGTGGCCATCGGAGAAGTGGGCCTCGCGGGCGAGGTCCGGCGGGTGACAGGCGTCCAGCGCCGGCTCGCGGAGGCCCACCGGCTCGGCTTCACGCACGCGTTGGTCCCGACGGACCCGGGCAAGGTGCCGCCCGGCATGAAGGTCGTCGAGGTCGCGGACATGGGCGAGGCGCTGCGGGCGCTGCCGCGCGGCGGCGGCCGCCGGGCCCGTGGCTCCGACGTGACGGAGACGGCGGAATCCGCGAAGCGATAGGGACGGGGAGCGGGGAGCGGGGAACGCCTGCGGAGGCCCGGCGAGGGCCAGGGGAACGCCGGACAACCCCTGAGGCCCTGCGAGGGGGAGCCGGCCCCCGGGAGGGGTAGCGGAGGCCGCACCGGGGTACCGGAGACCGGGCGGGGCCGAAAACGCGGCCGGAGCCGGTCGGGAACGGTCCCGAACGGGCCGGAAGTGTGCCGGAAGCGGGCAGGACCGGTCCCGTGCGGGCAGCGAAGGCGGCGCGACGAGCGCCGCCGAAGGGCGGGGCCTCCCGGCGCGCGGCGGAGGCCGACGGGGTGGTGTCGCTAGACTTTGCCCTGGTCTCGCCCATCCGTACGAGCCGGAGGAGTTCAGTGGCAGCCAAGGACAACGAGGCGCTGATGCGTGCGTCGCTCAGCGCCGTCGCCCCCGGCACCGCCCTGCGCGACGGGCTCGAACGCATTCTGCGCGGCAACACGGGCGGTCTGATCGTCCTCGGCATGGACAAGACCGTCGAGTCGATGTGCACCGGCGGATTCGTCATCGACGTCGAGTTCGCGGCGACGCGGCTGCGCGAGCTGTGCAAGCTCGACGGGGCGATCGTCCTCGACAAGGACATCAGCAAGATCCTGCGGGCCGGTGTGCAGCTGGTCCCGGACGCGTCGATCCCGACCGAGGAGACCGGCACCCGGCACCGTACGGCGGACCGGGTCTCCAAGCAGTGCGGATTCCCCGTCGTCTCCGTCTCGCAGTCGATGCGGCTGATCGCCCTGTACGTGAACGGCGAGCGCCGGGTCCTGGAGGAGTCGGGCGCGATCCTGTCCCGCGCGAACCAGGCCCTCGCGACGCTGGAGCGGTACAAGCTGCGCCTGGACGAGGTCGCGGGCACGCTGTCCGCCCTGGAGATCGAGGACCTGGTGACCGTCCGGGACGTGACGGCCGTGTGCCAGCGTCTGGAGATGGTGCGCCGGATCGCCACCGAGATCGCCGAGTACGTGGTGGAGCTGGGCACCGACGGACGGCTTCTGTCGCTCCAGCTCGACGAGTTGATCGCGGGTGTGGAGCCGGAGCGCGAGCTCGTCGTCCGCGACTACGTGCCCGAGCCGTCGGCGAAGCGCTCCCGCACGGTCGCCGAGGCGCTGACCGAGCTGGACGCGCTGACCCACGCCGAGCTGCTCGAACTGCCGAACGTGGCCCGGGCCCTGGGCTACAGCGGTTCGCCCGAGACGCTGGACTCGGCGGTCTACCCGCGCGGTTACCGGCTCCTCGCCAAGGTGCCGCGACTGCCGGGCGCCGTCATCGAGCGGCTCGTGGAGCACTTCGGCGGGCTGCAGAAGCTGCTCGCGGCGAGCGTGGACGACCTCCAGACCGTGGACGGCGTCGGCGAGGCCCGGGCGCGCAGCGTGCGCGAGGGGCTGTCGCGGCTGGCGGAGTCGTCGATCCTGGAGCGGTACGTCTAGTCGTATCGTCCGCGCATGCGAGCACACGCATATGCCCGGAGGGGCGGTCGGGGCGTTCAACGTCCTGACCGCCCCTTCTGGCATATGCGTGGCCGGGGCGCCCTCGGGTCGCCTTCACACCACCGATTGCCGGCTCGTGCGGTGCGTGCGGGTTCACGGGTGGTGACAGTACGGGCGAGGCCCCGGGGACCGTCCTGGTCCCCGGGGCCTCGCGCCATGCCGTGCCGCGCCTGCCGCGCCGCGTCAGTCCTTCGTGAGCTGGAACGACACCGGCGTCACCTTCGCGTCCGGTACCGCGGCCTCCACCAGGTAGGTGCCCGGGGCGACCTCGCCGCGCTTCTCGGCGGTCGCGCACTGCGGGGCGCTGCGGTGGCGGTCCCACTCCACGGTGTGGGTGATCGTGGAGTGGGCCGGGACCTTGAAGTAGAGCGGGGTCGCGACGCTGGGGCAGTCCTTCGAGGACCACAGCACGCCCGTGGTGTCACGGACCGTCAACACCGCGTTCTTCGGGCCGAGATCCGCCTTGCAGTCGGCCCCGCCCGTGTTCTTGACGAGCAGCTTGAAGCGGGGCTTCTCGCCGGGGGCGTAGGCGTTCTTGTCGCGGCCGAGCGTCAACTGGAGGGAGCCTGGGCCGCAGTTCGGCAGCGAGGAACCGGCCGGAACCCGCTGGCCCGCGCCCGTACCGGCACCACCGTCGCCGCCGGCGCCATCCGTGTCGCCGTTCTTGCCGCCCGCGTCGCCGGAGCCGCCACCGGAGCCCGCGCCCTTGCCGTCGGCGCCGGAGCCCGTACCGGAGCCGTCCTTGCCGGAGCCGCCGCCCGTACCGCCGTCGCCGCCCGTGTCGTCGTCCGACTCGTCACGGCCGCCCGGCTGTTGACTGATCGCCGGGCCGGTGCCGGAGGGGCCGGGGGTGATCGCCGGTGCGGGGGAAGCACCGTTGGCCTTGTCGTCGGTCTTCTTCCCCCCGCCGCCACCGGAAGTGACGGCCCATAGGCCGAGCAGCGCGAGAAGGGCGACCAGGCACAGCGCCACGGCCCTCCTGCGCCAGTAGATGGAGGAGGGAAGCGGCCCGACCGGATTGCGCAGAGATCCCACGTCACGAACCTTACGAGAGATCGTGCCCAACTCCCGCCCTCCATGCCGCCCCAAGTGCGAAGTTTTGCCGATGATCACATCCGCCCGGACCGGGAACCTCGCGGAGGGTGCTCCGGTGGCGCTCCCAGGGGGGCGTTCCCCGCGCCGGTCCACGGTCCGGCCCGGCGTGGATTCACGGCCCGGCCCCGCACCGGTCCACGGTCGATTCAGGGCGCGTTCCGATCACGTTCCGATCCGGTTCAGCCGGGATTCAGGGCGACTTCAGCACGCGTACGCCGGGCGTTTCCCGCCCGCCGGGCCGCCACCCCCTACTTTCGTCGGGGAGCCCTGTCGTCCTCCGGCCGGAGCGAGCACCTCCACAAGCCGGTTAACGTCGACCACCATGGACAACCTCCTCGATCTCTCCGAGCGCCTTTATCTCGACATACTGGACTTCGCGCATTCCACCCCCCACTGGTTCCAGAAGCTGGCGGAGGTGTGGACCGAGCTGGGTCTGCTGCTCTTCGGCGTGCTGTTCGTGGCCGGCTGGTGGCGGATGCGCCGCGGTTCGAGCGACGCGATGGCGCTCGCGCTGCTCGCCCCGCTCGCGACGGCCTTCGGTTACGTCGTGAGCGAGGGCCTGAAGTCGCTGGTCGACGAGGACCGTCCGTGCCGTGCGGTGGCCGGGGCACCGAGTCCCCTCGTCGACTGCCCGACCCTGGGCGACTGGTCCTTCCCCAGCAACCACTCCGCCATCGCGGGTGCCGCCGCCCTCGCGCTCGCGCTGTCCTGGCGCGGCATCGTCTGGCTGACCGCGCCCATGGCGCTGCTGATGGCGTTCTCCCGGGTCTTCGTCGGTGTCCACTACCCGCACGACGTCACGGTCGGCCTGCTGACCGGCGCCCTCGTCGCGCTCGTCGTCATGAAGGCGGCGCGCCGTCCGGTGGTCTCGCTGGTCGACTCCGCGCGGTCCAGTCGGAGCAGCGCGGCGGTGTGGTGCGTGGGCCGCGGTCCGCGCGGCCGCGCCTCCGCGCGCCCCGGGCGCGCGCGCCACGGCGCGTACTGATCCGCGCGGGAACATGTCAGGATCGGGAGTGCCATGACTTCCTACGACGCCCCCACCCCCGGCTCCTTCCCCGACTCCTCCGCCCGCGCCCGGGACGCCGGCGCGGCCTCGGCCGTCGCCGGCGCCCGTGACGCCGAAGCCCGCCGCGCCGCCGGCACGGCCGTTCCCGACGGCGCCGCGCCGCAGGTCCCGGCCGCGCTGCACAGGCCCGTCCTCGCCTGGTTCGACCGGAACGCCCGCGACCTGCCGTGGCGCCGCCCCGAGGCGGGGGCGTGGGGCGTGATGGTCAGCGAGTTCATGCTCCAGCAGACCCCGGTCGTCCGGGTCCTGCCGGTGTACGAGCAGTGGCTGGCGCGCTGGCCGCGCCCCGCCGACCTGGCCGCCGAGGCGCCCGGCGAGGCCGTCCGCGCCTGGGGCCGGCTCGGCTATCCGCGCCGGGCGCTGCGGCTGCACGCGGCGGCCGTGGCGATAACGGAACGGCACGGCGGCGACGTACCGCGCGATCACGGCCGGCTGATCGCGCTCCCCGGGATCGGGGAGTACACGGCCGCGGCGGTGGCCTCCTTCGCGTACGGGCAGCGCCACCCGGTGCTCGACACGAACGTGCGCCGGGTGTTCGCGCGGGCGGCGACCGGTGTGCAGTACCCGCCGAACGCCACCACGGCCGCCGAGCGGCGCCTCGCCCGGGCGCTGCTGCCCGAGGACGAGGCGACGGCGGCCCGCTGGGCGGCCGCCTCCATGGAGCTCGGCGCGCTGGTGTGCACGGCGAAGAACGAGGACTGCGGGCGCTGCCCGCTCGCCGACCAGTGCGTCTGGCGGCTCTCGGGCAAGCCGGCCCACGACGGGCCGCCGCGCCGGGGCCAGACGTACGCGGGCACCGACCGCCAGGTCCGGGGCAAGCTGCTCGCCGTTCTGCGGGAGTCCACGGACCCGGTGTCGCAGGCGGCACTGGACGCGGTCTGGGACGAGCCGATGCAGCGGACCCGGGCCCTCGACGGGCTGGTCGCCGACGGGCTGGTCGAGCCGCTGGAGGGCGGCCGGTACCGGCTGCCGCTGTCCTGAGAGCGGCCGTTTCCTGAGACCGGCCGACCTGAGGCTGCTGGTTCCCTGGGGCCTGGGGCTCGTGTCCTGAGGGCACGGCCCGGCCTCGGGCCCGGGCTCCCTGGCCGTCCGGCCCCGCGCGCCCCCGCCTCCCCCTGCACCCAGCGCCCCCGCCCCGCACCCCGGGCCGGGGGCGCGCGCGTCCCATTCCCGCCGCCCCACCGCCGCCCCATCGCGGTCCCGCCGACGGCCCGCCCCGCCGTCCCGCGCGTCGCGCCACTCCCCCACCGTCCCCACCGTCCCCGCGGCCCCGTGCCGCCACCGCTCGCCGCCCCCATCCGGAACCGCGCGATCCGCTGTTACACAACCGATGGGCAGCCGTGCGCCCGCCGACGGCTGCCCCGCACACCCCCGTGACAACCGTTCCGTAGCGTTTTGCATGTACCCGGAAACCGGGGCGAACAGGGCAGGTCACGGGGATCGGAGGCGGTTCGGATGGCACACGGCGAGGGGCTCGGCGGCGGCAAGGTGCTCGATTTCGAGGAGTACGTGCGCACACGGCAGGACGCGCTCCTGCGCAGCGCCCGCCGGCTCGTACCCGACCCCGTCGACGCCCAGGACCTGCTCCAGACCGCGCTGGCCCGTACCTTCGGCCGCTGGGACGGCATCGCCGACAAGTCGCTGGCCGACGCGTACCTCCGCCGCGTCATGATCAACACCCGGACCGAGTGGTGGCGGGCCCGCAAGCTGGAGGAAGTCCCCACCGAGGAGCTGCCCGACGCGCGCGTCGAGGACGCCACCGAGCAGCACGCCGACCGGGCCCTCCTGATGGACATCCTGCGGGTGCTCGCCCCCAAGCAGCGCAGTGTCGTCGTCCTGCGCCACTGGGAGCAGATGAGCACCGAGGAGACGGCTGCCGCCCTCGGCATGTCGACCGGTACCGTGAAGAGCACGCTCCACCGCGCGCTGGCCCGGCTGCGCCAGGAACTGGAGAACCGGGCCGCCGACGGCGACACCCGGGCTCTGGCCGCGAGCGTGCTGGGGCGGACCACGGCCGCCGTACGCGGCGGACCGGCCGTACACGGCGGGCACGGCGGACACAGCGGGCGCAACGGATACAGCGGACAGGCCGTACACGGCGGAGACGACAAGCGGGAGCGGGAGCGGTGCGCGGCCTGAGAGCCACGGCGAACAAGGCCGGATATCGGGCGGCGAGCATCACGGCGATGGCCGGGCTCGCCGCCATCGGTGTACTCGTCGCCGGCTGCTCGACCGGCGGCACCGGCTCGCGCGACGAGGGCGCGGCCCACACCGGCGGGGGCTCCTCGCACGCCCCGGTCCCCGCGTCCCCGACCGCCCCGGCCGGCCAGAACCCCGACGGCGGCCAGAACGCCCGGCGGGTCGACCCGATCGCCCTGCTCAAGGCCGACCCGAAGATCGGCAAGCAGGTGAAGGAAGACCTCAAGCCGTGCGCGGGGGACGCCTACCCGGTGGACACCTCGTACGGGCACCTCACCAACTCCGGCGACCCGGACATAGTCGTCAACGTGATGACCTGCGGGGACGCGGTCGGCATAGGGACGTACGTGTACCGGCGGGAGAACGACGACTCGTACACGAACGTCTTCATCGAGGAGACGGGGGCGGTGTACGGCACCATCGACCGGGGCGATCTGATCGTCACCCGGCAGGTGTACGCCAAGGGGGACTCGGTCGCGTATCCCTCGGGCGAGGACGTGATCACGTACCGCTGGTCGGGCAACAAGTTCAACCAGCACGACTGGGTGCACAACGACTACAGCAAGGCCGTCGGCGAAGGCGGGATGGAGCCGGCCGAGCCGGCGCCGAGCCCGCCCCCGGACTGATCCGCGGCCGCCCGCACGCCCCATCGCACGCCCCCTCCCCAGCCCCCTCCCGAATTCCGATTCCGAGAAAGGACGGAAGGCATCCCCATGGCCGAGACCCATGTCCTGTTCGTCGAGGACGACGACGTCATCCGCGAGGCGACCCAGCTCGCCCTGGAGCGGGACGGCTTCGTGGTGACGGCCATGCCCGACGGCCTGTCCGGGCTCGACGCCTTCCGGGCGCGCCGCCCCGACATCGCGCTGCTCGACGTGATGCTGCCCGGGATGGACGGGGTCAGCCTGTGCCGGCGGATCCGGGACGAGTCGACCGTGCCGGTGATCATGCTGTCGGCGCGGGCCGACTCCATCGACGTCGTCCTGGGGCTGGAGGCCGGTGCGGACGACTACGTCACCAAGCCGTTCGACGGCTCGGTGCTGATGGCCCGGATCCGCGCGGTCCTGCGCCGTTTCGGGCACGCGAGCGGCCCGGGCGGCGGCACAAGCGGCGGTACGGACGGCGGCGGACGCGCGGGCGCGGCGGCGGGCGGGGTGCTCGTCTTCGGCGGCGGCGACCTGGAGGTCGACACCGAGGGCATGGAGGTGCGCCGGTCCGGTACGCCGGTCGCGCTGACCCCGACGGAGATGCGGCTGCTGCTGGAGTTCGGGGCCGCGCCGGGCACGGTGCTGTCGCGGGACAAGCTCCTGGAACGAGTCTGGGACTACGGGTGGGGCGGCGACACCCGGGTCGTGGACGTGCATGTGCAGCGACTGCGCACCAAGATCGGCCAGGACCGGATCGAGACGGTCCGCGGCTTCGGCTACAAGCTCAGGGCGTGAACCGGGGCATGGAACGGAGCACGGAGCAGGGCGCGGAGCGGGGCACGGGGCAGGGTACGGAGCGGCGCGTGAACCGGGGCTTGCGCCGGGGTGCGGAGCGGTTGCGGGGCCTCACGGCGGGCGCCTCCGGTGTGTCCGGTACGTCCGGTGCCTCCGATACGTCCGGTGCCTCCGGTGCCTCCGGTACGACAAGCGGGTCCGCTCCGTCCGGCAAGCCCGCCAAACCCGACGCCCCCGGCCGCCCCGGCGGCGACCAGGAGAAGGGGCGCGCGCTGCGCACGGGTGTCCGCTGGAAGATCGCCGTCGCCATCGCGGCCGTCGGCGCGCTCGTCGCGGTCACGCTGAGCCTCGTCGTCCACAACGCGGCCCGGGTCTCCATGCTCGACAACGCCCGTGACGTGCAGATGTGGCGGCTGCTCTTCGCCCAGCGCGTGTACGAGACGTCGAAGCCGAAGGAACCGCGCTTCGGCACCAAGATCAACGACCCGGCGCTGCCCACCCAGCTCGACCAGCTGATGCACGACCGGCGCCGCGGCACCTACGTACAGGAGCATCGCGGCGGCGGGCCGCCGGACGTCTGGGCGGCCGTACCGCTCGCCAACGGCGACGTCCTGTCGCTGCACGTGCCCTTCGCCGACCGGGGCGCCACGATCATGAAGGACCTGGACCGGGCGCTGATCATCGGCTCGGTGTCGGTGGTCTTCGGCGGCTGCGCGCTCGGTGTGCTCATCGGCGGCCAGCTGTCGCGCCGGCTGCGCAAGGCGGCCGCGGCGGCCGGCCGGGTCGCCCAGGGCAATACGGACCTGCGGGTCCGCGATGCCATCGGCGGTGTCGTACGGGACGAGACGGACGAGCTGGCGCGGGCCATCGACGCGCTCACCGACGCCCTGAACGAGCGCATCGAGGCCGAGCGCCGGGTCACCGCCGACATCGCGCACGAACTGCGGACCCCGGTGACCGGGCTGCTCACGGCGGCCGAGCTGCTGCCGCCGGGGCGGCCGACCGAGCTCGTACGGGACCGGGCGCAGGCCATGCGGACCCTGGTCGAGGACGTCCTGGAGGTGGCCCGGCTCGACGGCGCGTCGGAGCGGGCGGAACTCCAGGAGATCGCGCTCGGCGAGTTCGTGGAGCGGCGCGTGCGGGTCTTCGCCCCGGACGCGGTGATCCGGGTGGTGCACGAGTCCTGGGTCAGCACCGATCCTCGGCGCCTGGAGCGGATCCTCGGCAACCTGCTCGCGAACGCGGCCCGGCACGGCAAGGGCGCGGGGGCCGGCGGAGCGGCGTCCGGTGCCGGCGCAGGTCCCGATGCGGGTACGGGCTCGGGTACGGGTGCGGAGGCGCGGCCGGTGGAGGTCACCGTCGAGGGCCGGGTGGTCCGGGTCCGCGACCACGGCCCCGGTTTCCCGGAGGCGCTGCTGCGGGAGGGCCCGAGCCGCTTCCGTACGGGCAGCGCCGACCGCGCGGGCAAGGGCCACGGCCTGGGTCTGACGATCGCGACCGGCCAGGCCCGGGTGCTCGGCGCCCGGCTCACCTTCCGTAACGCCGCGCCCGAGGGCTCGCCCGAGGGGACGGGCGGCGCGATCGCGGTGCTGTGGCTGCCGGAGCACGCGCCGACGACCACGGGCAGCTTCCCCGTGCTGCGCCTGCGGGACTGAGCACGCGGCATCCGACCCGTCTGCGCGTAAGGGGACGGGTACGGAAACGGCCCCCGGCGTCGCGCGTGTGCGACACCGGGGGCCGTCCCCGTAACCCCGTACCCCGTATCCGTACGGGTGAGGGTGCTCAGACCGCTTCGGTGAGCTTCGGCGCGGCGTCCGCCACCACAGCGTCCGCCCCTCCGTTCTTCCCTTCACCCTTCTCCTCGTCCTTCTTCGCGAGGCCGGTCCCGCGCAGCGCGACCTCCTTGACGAAGAAGGCGAGGACGAAGCCGAGGACGGCGACGGCCGAGGAGACGAGGAACGCGGAGTGCGTACCGGCGGAGACCGCGTACTGGTACGCCTCACGCAGCGCGGCCGGCAGCTTGGCCAGGCTCGCCGCGTCGAGCTGCGCCGACCGGGCGGTCAGGTCGGCGCCGCCGCGGGCCGCCATCTCGTGGTTGACCTGGTGGTTGAACAGGGCGCCCATGATCGCGACACCGAAGGACGAGCCGAGGGTGCGGAACAGGGTGGTCGACGAGGAGGCGACGCCCATGTCCTTCATCTCGACGCTGTTCTGCGCGACGAGCATCGTGATCTGCATCAGGAAGCCCATGCCGGCGCCGAGCACCGCCATGTACACGCCGGAGGTGAAGCGCGTCGTGTGGATGTCCATGGTGGACAGCAGGAACAGGCCGACGACCATGAACGCGCCGCCGATGATCGGAAAGATCTTGTACTTGCCGCTGCTGGTGGTGACGCGGCCGGCGATCATCGAGACGACCATCATCGACAGCAGCATCGGCAGGAGCAGCAGGCCGGAGTTGGTCGCGGAGGCGCCCTGGACGGACTGCTGGTACAGCGGCAGGAAGAGCACCGCGCCGAACATCACGAAGCCGGTGAGGAAGCCGATCGCCGACATGAGGCTGAAGTTGCGGCTGCGGAAGATGTGCAGCGGCATGAGCGGGTCGGCCGCGTACCGCTCCGTGAAGACGAACGCCACGAGCGACAGCGTGCCGCCGACCGCGAGGCCGATGATGGTGGCCGAGCCCCACGCGTACTCGGTGCCGCCCCAGGTGGTGACCAGCACGATCGCGGTGATGCCGACGGTCAGCAGCGCGGCGCCGAGGAAGTCGATCCGGGTGCCGGGCGCGCGGTCCTTCTTCGGCAGGTGGAGCACGACGGTCAGCATCACGAGGGCGACGGCGCCGAGCGGCAGGTTGATGTAGAAGGACCAGCGCCAGCCCCAGTGGTCGGTGATGGTGCCGCCGACCAGCGGTCCGCCGATCATGGCGAGCGCCATGATGCCGGCCATCATGCCCTGGTACTTGCCGCGCTCGCGGGGCGGGATCAGGTCGCCGATGATCGCCATCACACCGACCATGAGACCGCCGGCGCCCAGGCCCTGGACGGCACGGAAGCCGATGAGCTGGCCCATGTCCTGGGCCATGCCGCTGAGCGCGGAGCCGATCAGGAAGATGACGATCGAGGTCAGGAAGACGCTCTTGCGTCCGAACATGTCGCCGAGCTTGCCCCAGATGGGGGTGGAGGCGGCGGTGGCCAGGGTGTAGGCGGTGACGACCCAGGAGAGGTGCTCCAGGCCGCCGAGCTCACCGACGATCGTCGGCATGGCCGTGCCGATGATCATGTTGTCCAGCATCGCGAGCAGCATCGCGATCATGAGGGCGAGCAGGACGACGCGGACACTGCGCGGCTGCGGCTCCGCCTTCCCCCCGGCCGTCGCCTCAGCCGGCGTTTCCGCCGACGCGTCCACCGGTATCTCCACCGCTGCCGCCGCTGCCTTCGCCCCTGTCGGACCCCGCTTGTCCCGCTGTTTTTTCGTCGTGTCGGCCATGTCCCCCACGTCGCTTCCTTACTTGCCGCCCGGCTAGTTACTACACTGGCGAAAATAGTGACCTGTAACTAGCCGGTCGTCAAGTAAGTTTCGTGGGAGCGAGAGAGCATGGCCCAGGCACGAGGCAACACCCGCCAGCGCATCCAGAACGTGGCCCTCGAGCTCTTCGCCGAGCAGGGGTACGAGAAGACCTCGCTGCGCGAGATCGCCGAGCGCCTGGACGTCACCAAGGCGGCCCTCTACTACCACTTCAAGACCAAGGAAGACATCCTCGTCGGGATCTTCCAGGACCTCACGCGCCCCATGGACGAGCTGATCGCCTGGGCCCGCGAGCAGCCGCACACTCTGGAGACCAAGCGGGAGGTGCTGCGCCGCTACCAGGCCGCGCTCCTCGCCGCCGCCCCCCTGTTCCGCTTCATGCAGGACAACCAGGCGGCCGTACGGGAACTCAGTGTCGGGCTGACCTTCAAGGAGCGCATGCTCGCTCTGAACGATCTGCTCCAGGACCCGGACTCGCCGATGACGGACAAGGTCCGCTGTGTCAGCGCGCTCTTCACGCTGCACGCCGGCACGTTTTTCCTGCACAACCACTTCGAGGGCGACCCCGAGGACAAGCGGGAAGCCGTCCTCGAGGTCGCCCTCGATCTGATCGAACAGGCCCAGAAGGGCCGCTGAGCCGTCCCTCGGGGGTTACCCCGAGGGGGTGTGGTGGCTCAAGCTCGGGCGCTCGGTCAGAGGTGTGTCAGAGGTGCCCAGGGGCACATCAAATGGTGACGCCGTGGGTGCGCAGGAAGGCAGCCGGGTTGACGGCGGAACCGTAGTTCGGGGTGGTGCGGATCTCGAAGTGCAGGTGCGGGCCGGAGGAGTTGCCGGTGTTGCCCGAGAGGGCGATCTGCTGACCGGCGGAGACCTTCTGGCCGACGGTGACCTGGATCTTCGAGAGGTGGGCGTACTGCGAGTACGTACCGCCCGCGTGCTTCACGACAATGGCGTTGCCGTACGCGGGGCCGTCGCCGCCACCGTTCGGACCGGCCTTGACGACCGTGCCCTCGCCGACGGACTTGACCGGGGTGCCGACCGGGACGGCGAAGTCCTGGCCGGAGTGCTTGCTGGCCCACATGGCGCCGCCCTGGTTGTACGAGGCGGACAGGGTGTAGGAGCTGACCGGCTTGACCCAGGCAGCGGACTTCTCGGCGGCGACGGTCTTGACCTTCGCGTTGGAGACGGCGGCCTTGACCTGAGCGGCGACCTGAGCCTGGACGTCGGCCTGCTTGGCGACGGCGGCGGACGCGGTGACGTTCACGGGACTGCCGACGGCAGCCGTGTGCTCGGCGGCGAACGCGGAGCCGGCACCGGCCACCAGCGACGCTCCCAGGCCGGCGGCGGCAAGGGCGACGGCGGTGGTGCGGATGCTGGGCTTCGTGACGCGCTTCGACATACGGGGAAAACCTCCGGTGGAACGGGATCCCGACGCGAATGCGGTGAGCGCTCGGCGCCGGGCTTGCTCATCCTTGGTAACCCGACTCCCCAACCAACCCAAAACGCCCTATCTACGACATGCGGTCGTAATGATCTCCCCTGAAGTCCAGCCCTTGACGACCCCCTGAAATACCCCGGAAAACCGGCGATCAAGGCGCCTCGCGCCCGCACTTATCCGCACGTCAGGGCCCTGCCGCCCAGCCCGGGCCCCGGCTCCGCCCGCCCCGCGCTCCGCTTGCGATTCCCCACCCTCCCCTTCGCCCGTCAATGTCCTGAATCAGCCATAAAAGGCAGCACTATTTCCCTTAGTACCCTCCGAAAACGCTGTGCCGCTTGTCACGATGGCCCTGCTGTGAATGCGACCTGGGTCACCCGGCTTATGCGACCTGGGTCACTCGAAATGCCTCGGGAAAACGCGTCCTGGACTTCCCCGGGGCTCCCCCGGGACTACGCTGACGGCTCTCGGGGAGGTTCCTGGGGAGGTCCGTGGGGAGCACGGGACCGGTAGGGGGAAGACAGATGGATCCAGCAGTCGTCGGCAGCCGCCTCGCCTCCACCGCGATCGGCCCACTCGTGAAGAAACTGCTGGTCAGCAGCGTCCCCGGGGCCGGTCTCCCGGGCTCCGCGCGCGGCATCCGGCTCTCGGGGCTCGTCACCTTCCGCGGCGAGAAGCGCACGCTGACCGAGAAGGACGTACGGAAGCTCGCCGTCACCCTGGTCGAACGGGCGGCGGCCGGTCCCGGCGAGCGGCCGTTCCCCGCCGACGAGACCGGGGCCATCGCCGAGGCCCTCGCGGCCACCCTGCTCTCCCTCGGCGACCTCGACATGGACGACGTCCAGGCCGTCCACCTCGGCGCCGACGCCCTCGCGGCCCGGCTGCGCGCCGCCGCCCCGGCCCCGGACGGGCTCGCCGACTCCTCGGTCCTCTTCCTGGACGCGGTCACCGGGGCCGCCTGCCGCCACATCCTGGAGTTCTTCACCCAGCGTCCCGGCTTCGTCGCCCGCACCCTGGTCGAGCAGACCCGCGCCCAGGCCGCCCTCGCCGCCAGGACCGACGCCGTCCTGGACCGCCTCCCGCACCCGGACGTCCGGGACGCCGCCTTCGAGCGCCGCTATCTGAAGCACCTGGCCGCGAAGCACGGCCGGCTCACCATCTACGGCATCGACCTGTACCGGTCGGAGGCCGAGTGGCCGCTGGACATGGCGTATCTGTCACTGGAGGCGACGGGGAGTGGTGAGGCGGAGGCCGAGCCCCGGGCGGGCGAGGGTTTCGATCTCCGGAGCGCCGTCCACCCCGCCGTACGCTCCCTGCGCGCCGACCACGCCCTCGCCCGGCACGACCGGATCCTGCTGCGCGGCCAGGCGGGCTCCGGCAAGACCACGCTCAGCCAGTGGCTCACCCTCGCGGCGGCGGCCGAGGAGCCGGTGGAGGGCATGACGTATCTCCGGGGCCGTATCCCCTTCGTCCTCCCGCTGCGTACCCTCACCCGTCACGGAGAGCGACTGCCCGCCGCCGCCGACTTCCTCTCCGCCGCCGGCTCCCCCTTGTCCGCGCCCGAAGGCTGGGTCGACCGGGTCCTCGCCGCCGGACGCGGCCTTGTCCTCGTCGACGGCATCGACGAGATCCCCGAGGCCGAACGCGGCCGGGCCCGCACCTGGCTGCGCGATCTGCTCGCCGCCTACGACGACGGCAACCGCTGGCTGGTCACCTCGCGCCCCACCGCCGTACGGGACGACTGGCTGACCCCCGACGGCTTCACCGAACTCACCCTCTCCCCCATGACCCGCGCCGAGGTCGCCACCTTCGTCCGGCGCTGGCACCGCGCGGCCGGCCCGGATGCCGCCTCGTACGAGCAGCCCCTCCTCGACGCCCTGCGCGCCAACGAGGACGTCGGCCTGCTCGCCACCAATCCCCTCATGTGCGGTCTCATCTGCGCTCTTCACCGCGACCGCCGGGGTTTCCTCCCCCGTGGCCGCAAGGCCCTCTACGAGGCCGCCCTCTCGATGCTGCTTGAGCGGCGCGACCGCGAGCGGGACATGGGGTCACCCACCGGCGTCCATCTGTCCGAGGACTCGCAGATCCGGCTGATCCAGCGCCTCGCCTACTGGCTCACGGTGAACGGCCGCACCCAGATCGACCGCGAGCGGGCGATGACGATCGTCGCCGAGGCCGTCCCCTCCATCCCGGAGGCCCACGCCTGCGGGAACCCGGAGACGGTCTTCACCCACCTCCTCCACCGCAGCGGCCTGCTCCGCGAGCCCACGACGGAGACGGTGGAGTTCGTCCACCGCACCTTCCAGGACTTCCTCGCGGCGAAGCACCTGGTGGAGCGCTGGGACATCGGGCTGCTTGTCGGCCACGCGGCCGATGATCAGTGGGAGGACGTCATCCGCATGGCGGTAGGGCATGCGCGCCCGCGCGAGTGCGACGAGCTGCTGCGCGAACTGCTGGAGGTCGCGGACTCCGCAGACGACCGCGCCACCCAGCTACGGGTCCTGGTCGTCGCGGCGACCGCGCTGGACCACGCGACCGAGGTCTCCCCGGGTGTACGGGAGGAGATCCTGGCCCGCACCGCCGAGGTCATCCCGCCCCGCTCGTTCGAGGAGGCCCGCGAGCTGGCAGCGGGTGGGCGGGCGGTGCTGCACCTGCTGGGCGGCCCCGACGACCTGGAACCAGGGGACGTACTGAACTCGGTGATCACCGCCTCGCACATCGTGGCCGGCGCAGCCCTCCCCTATCTGGCCCGCTTCGCGGACCATCCCGATCTCCCCATCCGTTCCCAGCTGATCTGGGCCTGGTCACGCTTCGATGCCCGGGAGTACGCCGAGGAGGTCGTCGCCCGGCTCGACCCGACCCATCTCCGGTACTTCGTGCCGGGCGACGAGCACGCCGACGAGCTGCTGCGGCTCGGGCTGCGCCCCGATCACCTGGAGATCGGCGAAGGCGTCTCGGACCCATCGCTCGCCCGGCTGCTCACCGCCTGCGACCCGGTCTCCCTCCATCTGCGACGACGCCGCCAACAGTCCGCGCTCGCAGCGCTGGCCGGACTGACCCGGCTGTCCTACCTGATCGTTCAGACCAGCGCGACCACCGTCTGGTCCGCCACTGATCTGCCCACGGGGGCCCCGCTCGCCAGTCTGGAGCTGCCGGCGGCCTGGCCCCGGGAAGGGCTGAGGCATCTGGCGCGACTGGAGCATCTGAAGCAGCTGAACCTATGGAAGGCCCCCCTCCTGAACGCCGGGGCCTGGCACCAGCTCGCCGACCTCACCAGGGTCCGTACCCTTTGGATCGACAGCAAAGGCCTCACCCTTTGCCCGGACGGCGTCACGCTTGACCACGTCAGGGCCATCCACCTGATCCACAACGAGCTCCCAGCGCTGGATCAGCTCGTACGGATCTTCCCGGCGCTGGAGGAGCTCGATCTCTATGCCCGCTCGGGAGGGAAAGCCGATGTGGCCGCCCTGGCCGGGTTGCCGGGGCTGCGGCTCCTGGGAGCGAGCACCGAGCTGACCGGCACCGAGCACCTCCCCCCGACCGTCGAGGTCATCACCTTCTGATCCCACGCCAAAGGGGTGGCCCCGGAACCGTCACCGGTTCCGGGGCCACCCCTCACTGCTTACTGACTGGTCAGGCTTCCTTCGACAGGTTCGGGCCCGCGCCGCCCGCCGCCTCGACCGGAGGAACGTCGGGCAGAGCCGACTTCTCCTCGCCGCGGAAGGTGAAGGTCTTCTCCTGGCCCTCGCCCTCGGTGTCCACGACCACGATGTGGCCGGGGCGCAGCTCGCCGAAGAGGATCTTCTCGGAGAGGGTGTCCTCGATCTCGCGCTGGATCGTCCGGCGGAGCGGACGGGCGCCGAGCACCGGGTCGTAACCCTTCTTCGCGAGCAGCTCCTTGGCGGACTGGGAGAGCTCGATGCCCATGTCCCGGTCCTTCAGGCGGTCGTCCACGCGGTCGATCATCAGGTCGACGATCTTGAGGATGTCGTCCTGCGTCAGCTGCGGGAAGACGATGACGTCGTCCACACGGTTGAGGAACTCCGGGCGGAAGTGCTGCTTCAGCTCGTCGCTGACCTTCGCCTTCATCCGCTCGTAGTTGGACTTCGTGTCGCCCTGGGCCGCGAAGCCGAGGTTGAAGCCCTTCGAGATGTCCCGCGTACCGAGGTTGGTCGTCATGATGATGACCGTGTTCTTGAAGTCCACGACCCGGCCCTGGGAGTCGGTCAGACGACCGTCCTCCAGGATCTGGAGAAGGGAATTGAAGATATCGGGGTGGGCCTTCTCGACCTCGTCGAAGAGGACCACGGAGAACGGCTTGCGGCGCACCTTCTCGGTGAGCTGGCCGCCCTCTTCGTAGCCCACGTATCCGGGCGGGGAACCGAAGAGACGCGAAACCGTGTGCTTCTCGCTGAACTCCGACATGTCGAGGGAGATCATCGCGTCCTCGTCGCCGAAGAGGAATTCGGCGAGCGCCTTGGACAGCTCGGTCTTACCGACACCCGACGGGCCGGCGAAGATGAACGAACCGCCAGGGCGCTTCGGGTCCTTCAGACCGGCGCGGGTACGCCGGATGGCGCGCGAGAGACCGATGACGGCGTCGTTCTGCCCGATGACGCGCTTGTGGAGCTCCTCCTCCATGCGCAGCAGGCGGCTCGACTCCTCCTCGGTCAGCTTGAAGACCGGAATGCCGGTGGCGGTCGCGAGGACCTCGGCGATCAGGTCGCCGTCCACCTCGGCGACGACGTCCATGTCGCCGGCCTTCCACTCCTTCTCGCGCTTCGTCTTCGCGGCGAGGAGCTGCTTCTCCTTGTCGCGCAGCGAGGCGGCCTTCTCGAAGTCCTGCGAGTCGATCGCGGACTCCTTGTCCCGGCGGACGGCGGCGATCTTCTCGTCGAACTCGCGGAGGTCCGGCGGCGCGGTCATCCGGCGGATGCGCATGCGGGAGCCGGCCTCGTCGATGAGGTCGATGGCCTTGTCCGGCAGGAAGCGGTCGGAGATGTAGCGGTCGGCCAGGGTCGCGGCCTGGACCAGCGCCTCGTCCGTGATGGAGACGCGGTGGTGGGCCTCGTACCGGTCGCGCAGACCCTTGAGGATCTCGATCGTGTGCGGCAGCGACGGCTCGGCGACCTGGATGGGCTGGAAGCGGCGCTCGAGAGCGGCGTCCTTCTCCAGGTACTTGCGGTACTCGTCGAGAGTGGTGGCACCGATGGTCTGGAGTTCACCGCGGGCCAGCATCGGCTTGAGGATGCTGGCGGCGTCGATCGCGCCCTCGGCGGCGCCCGCACCCACCAGGGTGTGGAGCTCGTCGATGAACAGGATGATGTCGCCGCGGGTGCGGATCTCCTTGAGGACCTTCTTCAGGCGCTCCTCGAAGTCACCGCGGTACCGGGAGCCGGCGACCAGGGCACCGAGGTCGAGGGTGTAGAGGTGCTTGTCCTTGAGGGTCTCGGGCACCTCGCCCTTGACGATGGCCTGCGCCAGGCCCTCGACGACCGCCGTCTTGCCGACGCCGGGCTCGCCGATGAGGACCGGGTTGTTCTTCGTACGGCGGGACAGCACCTGCATGACCCGCTCGATCTCCTTCTCGCGCCCGATGACCGGGTCGAGCTTGGATTCGCGGGCGGCCTGGGTGAGGTTGCGGCCGAACTGGTCGAGGACGAGGGAGGTCGAGGGCGTGCCCTCGGCGGGACCGCCTGCGGTGGCCGCCTCCTTGCCCTGCTGGTAGCCGGAGAGCAGCTGGATGACCTGCTGCCGCACCCGGTTCAGGTCGGCGCCCAGCTTCACGAGGACCTGGGCGGCGACGCCCTCGCCCTCGCGGATCAGGCCGAGCAGGATGTGCTCGGTGCCGATGTAGTTGTGGCCGAGCTGGAGGGCCTCGCGGAGCGACAGCTCCAGGACCTTCTTGGCACGGGGAGTGAAGGGGATGTGCCCGGACGGGGCCTGCTGGCCCTGACCGATGATCTCCTCCACCTGCTGGCGGACCGCCTCGAGCGAAATCCCGAGGCTCTCCAGGGCCTTAGCGGCGACACCCTCACCCTCGTGGATAAGGCCCAGAAGGATGTGCTCGGTGCCGATGTAGTTGTGGTTGAGCATCCGGGCTTCTTCCTGAGCCAGGACGACAACCCGCCGCGCGCGGTCGGTGAACCTCTCGAACATCGTTAATCGCTCCTCAGAGCGGTCAGTCAGTTAGGGGTCGATCCCCTCCCTGTCCTTCCGCAGCTTAGTCCCGCAAGCGGGGACCGCTCATTCCAACTGCCGACATCCGTCCGGATCACCCCCTGCTTACAGGGGAGACCGCTTGCCGAACACTCGACAAATGCTCCAACTCGATGGTGCGAGACGATGTTCCCGCAGGCCAAGCCGTCAGCCTCGGCTTAAGTACGCCGATGGCGAACGTGTGGCGCTTCTGTCTGCGAGACGCCCCTCCTCACATGGAATGTCTTACCCGTAGGCACGGACACTCCATGCGGCGCACCCCGGTTCCCTCCGCTACGGGCGAACAACCTTGCGCGCCCGAATGCACCCGTACGCCCCCATCATGGACACTCCTCGCTCCGGATCAAGGACCGAGCGTGACCAAACTCCCGGTGGGACGTTCCCCGAATATGCCTCCCGCCACCCTTCTTCCCGTCCCCCGCGCACCCGTCGA
Source organism: Streptomyces sp. NPDC046203 (assembly GCF_040646255.1). NCBI lineage: Bacteria > Bacillati > Actinomycetota > Actinomycetes > Kitasatosporales > Streptomycetaceae > Streptomyces > Streptomyces sp. NPDC046203. Next base: position 37,893 of record NZ_JBEYZX010000031.1, read on the forward strand.
CGTACCTCTCGACGTGTCTCGCGACGCGCCTCGCGGCACGCCTCGCGACGCGTCCTTCGGCGGTGGTGCGGCCCGGGCGGACCCGGGGGGCCGGACGGGCCCGGAGGCGCGGTGGGTCCGGTGGGCCCGGTGGTACGAGCGCGAGCTGGGCTGGCCCGCCGAGGCGGGGCCGCCCGTACGCCTGCGGACGGGGGTGCGCTTCGACGTCCTGGAGCTGCCGGACGCGGCCGGCCGCGAGACGCTGCGCCGGATGGGTGCCGGGCCGGGGCCCGGGACGGGTCCGGTGGCCCTCACGGGGCGGCGGATGTGCTTCCTGCTCGCCCCCGGAAGCGCCGATGAGCTGCCCGGACTCCTGGAGTGGCTGGAATGGGGCGGGATCCGGCTGGACCTGCGGGCCCTTGGAGCGGGCGGTCTGATGACCGCCCCCGCGCCGTCCGCCCGGCCGGGTGGGCCCGGCGGCGCCGCGGTGTGGCTGCGCCCTCCGCCGCCGGGTCCCGGCGCGGAGTCCTCGCTGCCCGCCCTGCGCCCCTCCCCCTGGAGCGGTGCGGGCGGCGCGAGCGGCGGACCCTGTCTGGCGCGGCTGGTCGCCACCGCCGCCGCCGCGTGCCATCGGACGCGGCTGCTGGGTGCGGACCGCGACCGCCTGCCGGGGCCGGGTGCCGTGGCACCGGCCGGCCGGCAGCGGGCGGGTCAGCGGTTGGCGTCCTCGTAGGCCGCCTTGATGTCGGCGGGCACGCGGCCGCGGTCGTTCACGTTGTAACCGTTCTCCTTCGCCCACGCGCGGATCTTCGCGGTGTCCGGGCTGCCGGCGGAAGCGGCGGCACGGCCCTTGCCACGGGTACCGGCACCTCGCCCGCCGGTACGGCGGCCATTCTTGGTGTACGGCTCGAGCAGGCCACGGAGCTTTTCCGCGTTGGCGGTGGTGAGGTCGATCTCGTAGGACTTCCCGTCGAGCGCGAACGTCACGGTCTCGTCCGCCTCGACACCGTCGAGGTCATCGACAAGAAGGACCTGAACCTTCTGTGCCACCGGATTTCCTTTCATCGAAAATGCAGTACGCGGAAAGGAAACCGCTTTTCCCGGGAAAACACAAACCCCTGGGAGAGGTTCAGAACCCCGGCAGCGCGGGAAACATGCGCGATTCGGACATAGATGGTCCGTTCCGTACCCCGATCACAGGTGCAGAAGCATCCGGCTGTTGCCCAAGGTGTTCGGCTTCACTCGTTCGAGTCCCAGGAACTCCGCGACACCCTCGTCATAGGAACGCAGGAGCTCACTGTAGACATCTCCGTCGACCGGAGTCTCCCCGATCTCGGTGAAGCCGTGCTTCGCGAAGAAGTCCACTTCGAAGGTGAGGCAGAATACCCGGCGCACACCGAGCCAACGGGCGGTGTGCAGCAACTTGTCGAGCACCTGATGTCCCACTCCGGCGCCCTTGAAGGAAGGGTCCACCGCGAGAGTACGTACTTCCGCGAGGTCTTCCCACATCACGTGCAGCGCGCCGCAGCCGACGACCGTGGCGTCGTCGTCGCGTTCCGCGACCCAGAACTCCTGGATGTCCTCGTAAAGGGTCACGGTCGCCTTGTCGAGGAGGATGCCGCGCCGTACGTACGGGTCGACGAGGCGGCGCAGCGCGGCCACGTCGGAGGTGCGGGCCCGGCGGACGGTGATGGCGCCGGCGGCCCGGCGGGCGGCGGCCGGCTCGGGGACGGAGGCGGGCGGCAGCGGCTGGGCGGAGGACGCCGGGGCCTGGGCCGGGGGCGATGCCGGGGCCGAGGCGGAGGCGGAGGCGGAGTCGGAGTCGGACGACGAAGACGACGGGGACGACGAAGACGCCGAGGATGACCGGGATGACGGGGATGACATGGGGGGACGTTACCGCCCGGACCCGGCGTCCTCTTCGTCCCCCTCGGCGGGTTCGCCGGATTCACCGGGGGCGGCGGGAGCGGGTTCCGTGACGGCGGCGGACTCGGCGGACGCGGCGGCTTCGGCGGGTTTCCCGGCTCCGGCGGGCCCCGTCGCGCCGGCGGGCTTCGCGGATTCGGCGGGTTCGGCGGGTTTCGCGGGCGGCTCCGCGACTTCGCCAAGTTCGGTGGCCGCGGCGGCTTCCGGGGGCTTCGCGGTTTCCGCCGATTCCGTGGATTCCGCCGATTCGGCCGGGGCGGGAACGGCGGCGGGAACGGCCTCGGTCGTGTCGGGGTTGCCGCGCTGGACGATGCGGACGGCGTCGTCGAGTGCCTCGCGCTGGCCGGGCGACATCATGCCGAAGAAGGCGACAAGGGCGGCGGCGGGGTTGTCGCTCTGCGCCCACGCTTCGTTCATCAGTGCGGCCGAGTAGGCGGCGCGGGTGGAGACCGCCGTATATCGATAGGCACGGCCTTCGACTTCCCGGCGCACCCAGCCCTTCTGATGGAGATTGTCCAATACCGTCATGACGGTGGTGTAGGCGATGGACCGTTCCTGCTGGAGATCTTCCAGGACTTCCCGGACGGTGACCGGACGGTTCCATTGCCAGACGCGGGTCATGACCGCGTCTTCCAGTTCTCCCAGTTGACGGGGCACAGCGCCACCTTAGTGCGAGACGACCGAATACACGTCCATTTATTAATAAATCGCCCCACTGGGGAACAAAAAGGACGTACGGCCTGACGGCGGTCGTACGTCCTCGGGGCGTGCGGATGCGCGGGGCCGCCACCCTAAAGGGCGGGCGGCCCGTGCATCGCGGGGGCTACGCGACGGTGTCGGCTCCCGGCTGCCGGGCCGACTCGGCGCGGGCGAGGGCGGCGTCCACGGCCGCGTCCTCCTTGGCCTTGTTCGGGCCGCCCTGGGTCTTGACGATCGTCACGACGAGGGCGATGAAGAACACGGCCATCACGACGGGGGGCAGGAGCGCGGATACGTAGTCCATGACGTCCAGAGTAGCTATCCGGCGACGCGTTCCTCGGCCGGGGGCGGCACTGCCGGCCGCCGGCGCGGCGGGAACACTTCGGACGGTTTGGGGACGGGCCGTTCGCCCGGCTCGGGCGGCTTCGCGCCGGGCCGGGACGGGGTGGCGGGCGGGGGCCGCTTCGCCCCTTTGCCCCGCTCGTCGGCGGCCCGGCCGCCCGGCAGGGCGAGCAGCCGGGTGCGCTGCGGCAGGACGGGCGCGAAGGGGGCGCCGGGGCCGGCGGTCCGCGCCGGGGCCATGGGGGCGGGCGCCCGGACGGGGGTACGGGCCTGGGCCTGGGCGACACGGCCGAGGCGGATCCGGACGGACCGCTCCGCGAGTACCAGGCAGCGGGCGAGCAGGGCGGCGGCCGTGGCGTTGCCGCGCAGGGCGCGCAGCGCGGCGAGGTCGTCGGCGTGCGGGTCGTGACCGGCGGCGAGGGCGTCCTGGAGGAGTTCCAGATAGCCGGTGAGGGAGCCGGGGAGGGCCTGGCGGTAGCGGGTCAGGTCGGCGAGGAGGAACGCGCGGTGACGGCCGGCCTCCCGCACGGCCTCGTCCACGGAATCGGCCAGGCGCAGACACTCCTGGACGTCCTCGTCCTGAAGGGGGGCAGGGTTGAGTGCGGTGGCGAGGGCGCGGCGGAGCACGCACAGCTCGTCCGCGCTGAACGCCATGCCGCCGCGGGGTCCGTAGGGCGTGGGCATGGGCCGACGATACGCGCTAATCGGACAAAAACCCTGCTTTTCGATCTTCCGGGCGAGTCCCGGCGGGAAAACCGCGCGCACGGGTGGATTGACGGCCGGAGGGACGACGAATGCCGCCGAAGGGGAGGGGTGGGGGGCCTGGGCGAGCGGGGGTTCGGGGCAGGGCGGGCGTGGAGCCGAGCAGCCGACGGGCGGCGGGCGGCGGGCGGCGGGCGGCGGGGCGGTCCGGCGGCCGTCGTGCCCGCCACCCTGCCCCGCCCCGCCCCGCCGCCGGCCCGCCCGCCCGCCGGGTCACGTCACGCGGTCAGAGCCGCGCCACGTTCCGCTCGTACACCAGGCGCAGCCCGATCAGGGTCAGCCACGGCTCGTGCTCGTCGATCTCGTTCGAGTCGGAGAGCACCATCGGCGCGAGGCCGCCCGTCGCGATCACGGTGACGTCCGACGGGTCCCCGTTCGGGCCCACCAGCTCGCGCTTCATCCGCGCGACGACACCGTCGACCTGACCGGCGTACCCGAAGACGATGCCGGACTGCATGGCCTCGACGGTGTTCTTGCCGATGACGCTGCGCGGCCGGGCCAGCTCGATCTTGCGGAGCATGGCGCCCTTGACGCCCAGCGCCTCGACCGAGATCTCGATGCCCGGCGCGATCGCGCCGCCCGCGTACTCGCCGCGCGGGGTGACGGCGTCGTACGTGGTCGCCGTACCGAAGTCGACGACGATCGCCGGGCCGCCGTACAGCTCGATGGCCGCGACCGCGTTGATGATGCGGTCGGCGCCGACCTCCTTGGGGTTGTCCGTGAGGACGGGGACGCCCGTCTTGACGCCCGGCTCCACCAGGACGGCGGGGACGTCGCCGTAGTAGCGACGGGTCACCTCGCGCAGCTCGTGCAGCACCGACGGGACCGTCGCGCAGATCGCGATGCCCGCGACGCCGTCGCTCAGCTCGGCGCCGAGCAGCGGGTGCATCCGCATCAGGCCCTGGAGCAGCACCGCCCACTCGTCGGCGGTGCGGCGCGGGTCCGTCGAGATGCGCCAGTGCTCCACGATCTCCTCGCCGTCGAAGAGGCCGAGGACCGTCTGCGTGTTGCCGACGTCCATGGTGAGCAGCATCAGGCGCGCACCTCGCGCAGGTCGAGACCGATGTCGAGGATCGGGGAGGAGTGGGTGAGACCGCCCACCGCGAGGTAGTCGACGCCGGTGGCGGCATAGGCCGCCGCGCTGTCCAGGGTGAGCCGGCCGGAGGACTCCAGGGTCGCGCGGCCCGCGACCAGGGCGACCGCCTCCTCCGTCTCGCCGACGGTGAAGTTGTCCAGCAGGATCAGGTCGGCGCCCGCGTCCAGGACCTCGCGGACCTGGTGCATCGTGTCGACCTCGACCTCGATCGGGATCTCCGGGAACGCCTCGCGCACGGCCGCGAATGCCTCGGCCACGCCGCCGGCCGCCACCACGTGGTTGTCCTTCACCAGTGCGGCGTCGGACAGCGACATGCGGTGGTTGACGCCGCCACCGCAGCGCACCGCGTACTTCTCCAGGGCGCGCAGGCCCGGGGTGGTCTTGCGGGTGTCGCGGACCTTGGCCTTCGTCCCTTCGAGGAGGTCCGCCCAGCGGCGGGTGGCGGTGGCGATGCCGGACAGCCGGCACAGGATGTTGAGGGCGCTGCGCTCGCCGGTCAGCAGGTCGCGGGTGCGGGCGGTGACGCTGAGCAGCTTCTCGCCGGCCTTGACGCGGGCGCCGTCCTCGACGTGCCGCTCGACCTCGAACGCGTCGGTGCAGACGATGGACAGGACCGCCTCGGCGACCCGCAGTCCGGCCACCACGCCGGCCTCGCGGGCGGTGAAGTCGGCGGTCGCGACCGCGTCCTCGGGGACGGTGGCCACGGTCGTCACGTCGACGCCGCCGTCGAGGTCCTCGGCGATGGCCAGGTGGGCGATGTCCTCGACCTGGACCGGGTCGAGCCCGGCGTCGGCGAGCAGCTCGGCGAGCGCCGGGTCGAGCCCGCACTCGAATTCGTCGCCCTCGCCGCAGGCGCAGCCGTCGCCGCAGCCGCCGGCCTCCGCGTCCTGCCCGGACGGGGCGCTGATCTGGATCAGGGGAACGTCCACGGGCTCGGGACGGCTCTCCTCGGGGGTGCTCGGCGTGGTCACTTACTGCTCCCTGGGTGCATCGGGGGTTACGGCGGGAAAGTCCGGGGTGGCGGTACGGGTGACCGTCAGGCGCCGGTCCGGCGTCAGGCGTACGACGAGGTGGCGGCGCCAGTCGCGGTCGTCGCGGTCGGGGTGGTCCTCGCGCCAGTGGCAGCCGCGGGTCTCCGCGCGGGTGCGGGCGGCGGCGACCAGGACGCGGGCGACACACAGCAGGTTGGTGGTCTCCCAGGAGTCCACGCCCGGTACGGCGGGCTTGTGCTCGCCGGCGCCGTCGGCCGGGCCGCGGCGCAGGTCGTCCAGGGCGGCGGCGGCTTCGGCGAGACTCTCGGCGGAGCGGAGCACGCCCGCGCCCCGGGTCATGATCCGCTGCATCTCGCGGCGGACCTCGGGGGCGAGGAGCGGGAGGACGGCGGTGCCGGTGGTGGGGACGGTCTCGGCCCAGGTCTCGGTGGAGCCGGGCGCGGTCCGGGTCTCGATCACGGTCCAGGGGCCGGTGGCCGCGGTGCCGTCGGCGCCGGTGGCGCCGGTGGACGTGCCGATCTCGGCCCAGGTCTCGGTGCCGGCCCAGATTGCGGCCTCGGGCTCGGTCCGGGTGCCGGCCTCGGGCGCGCCCGTTCCATGGATAGCGGCGCTCTCCGTGTGCGGGCCGTGCGCGATGAGGTCGGCGGCGATGCGCTCGGCGAAGACCAGACCTTCGAGGAGCGAGTTCGACGCGAGCCGGTTGGCGCCGTGCACCCCCGTACAGGCGACCTCCCCGCACGCGTAGAGCCCGGGAACGGTCGTACGGCCGCGCAGGTCGGTGCGGACGCCGCCGGACGCGTGGTGCGCGGCGGGGGCGACCGGGATCGGCTCGGTGACGGGGTCGATGCCGTGCGCCCGGCAGGCGGCCAGGATCGTCGGGAAACGGTTCTCCCACATCTCGGCGCCGAAGTGACGGGCGTCGAGGTACATGTGGTCGGCGCCCTTTTCCGCCATCCGGCGGGTGATCGCCTTGGCGACGATGTCGCGGGGCGCCAGTTCGGCCAGTTCGTGCTGACCGAGCATGAAGCGGACCCCGTCGGCGTCGACGAGGTGGGCGCCCTCGCCCCGTACCGCCTCGGAGACGAGCGGCTGCTGGCCCTCCGCGCCGACGCCGAGGAACAGCACCGTCGGGTGGAACTGGACGAACTCCAGGTCCGAGATCTCGGCGCCGGCCCGCAGCGCGAGCGCGACGCCGTCGCCGGTGGACACGGACGGGTTGGTCGTCGCGGAGAAGACCTGTCCCATGCCGCCGGTGGCGAGGACCACGGCGGGGGCGTGGACGGCGCCGACGCCGTCGTGCTGGCCCTCGCCCATCACATGGAGGGTGACGCCCGCCGTACGGCCGTCGGCGTCCTTGAGGAGATCGAGGACCAGGGCGTGTTCGATGGTGCGCACGCCACGCGCGCGTATGGCCTCGACGAGGGCGCGGGAGATCTCGGCGCCGGTCGCGTCGCCGCCCGCGTGCACGATCCGGCGGCGGTGGTGGCCGCCCTCCCGGGTCAGCGCGATCGTGCCGTCGGCGGCGACGTCGAAGGAGGCGCCGGTCCCGATGAGCCGGCGGACGGCGTCGGGGCCCTCGGTGACCATCGCGCGGACGGCCTCGGTGTCGCAGAGCCCGGCGCCGGCCACGAGGGTGTCGTCGAGGTGCTGCTCGGGGCTGTCGCCCTCGCCGAGGGCGGCGGCGACGCCGCCCTGGGCCCAGCGGGTGGAGCCGGCGTCGAGGAGGGCCTTGGTGACGACGACCGTACGCAGCCCGGCCGCGGTGCAGCGCAGGGCCGCGGTCAGACCGGCGACACCGGAGCCGACCACGACGACGTCGGCGTCGACGGTCCAGCCGGGGGCGGGGGCGTCCAGCCGTATTCCGGTCACTTCACCGCTCCAAGGGTGAGGGGGAGGTTGTCGATGAGCCGGGTGGCGCCCACCCGCGCGGCGATGGCGAGCACCGCGTCCCCGGTGTGGTCGTCGGCGACCTCGGTGAAGTCGGCCGGGTCGACGAACGCCAGGTAGTCGAGGGTGAGCGGCGGCTCGGCCTTCGCCGCCTCGTCGAGTACGGCGCGGGCGGCGGCCCGTACGGCCCCCGCCGCGTGGTGCTCGGCGGCCTGGGCGACCGCGTGCGCGTCGGCGGCGGCGCGGGCCTCGCCGAGCCGCGACAGCGCCTCGGCCCGGTCCCCGGACCGGCCCTGGGTACCGGGCAGGGCCGTCGCCCGGGCGCGCAGCGCCTCCTGGGCGGCGAGCCGGTCGGCGCCGGCGAACAGGGCACGGGACAGGGCGAGGGCGGTGCGGCGCTCGGGGGCGGACAGGTAGCGGTTGCGGCTGGACAGCGCGAGCCCGTCGGCCTCGCGGACGGTCGGCACGCCGACGATCTCCACCGGGAAGTTCAGGTCGCGGACCATGCGGCGGATCAGGGCCAGCTGCTGGGCGTCCTTCTGGCCGAAGAAGGCCAGGTCGGGACGGGTGAGGTGGAGGAGCTTGGCGACGACGGTGAGGACACCGTCGAAGTGGCCGGGCCGCGAGGCGCCTTCGAGGCGTTCGCCCATGGGGCCGGCGGTGATCCGTACCTGCGGCTCGCCGCCCGGGTAGACCTCGTCGACGGCGGGCGCGAAGACGGCGTCGGCACCGGCGGTCCTCGCGAGGGTGAGGTCGGCGTCGAGGGTGCGCGGGTAGCGGTCGAGGTCCTCGCCCGCGCCGAACTGGAGCGGGTTGACGAAGACGGTGACGACGACGGTGCCGGCCGGGCCGACGTGCTCGCGCGCGGCGCGGATCAGGGTGGCGTGGCCGTTGTGGAGGGCACCCATGGTCATGACGACGGCGCGGCGGCCGCCGCCGTGCGGCAGGGCGAGCAGGTCGACGGCCGTACGGACCAGGGCCGGGGTGGTGGCGGCCGGAGCCGAGGTGGTGGTCGGGGCCGGGGTGGCGGCGGCCGGGGCCGGGGTGGCGGCGGCCGGGGCCGGGGTGGCGGCCGGGGTGGCCGTCGGGGCCGGGGTGGCCGTCGGGGCCGGGGTGGCGGCCGGGGCCTGGTTCCGGTTCGAGGCCGGGTTCGGGGCCGGGTTCGGGGTGGTGGTCATCGGTGGTCGTCCCCCTCGGCGAGCACGCCCAGCAGATCTTCGGCCAGCTCGGGCTTGAGCAGGCCGTGCGCGAGCGCCCGGTCGGCGGTGGCGCGGGCCATCGCGAGATAGCCGGCGACGGTGCCGGGCGCGTGCTTGGTCAGTTCGGCGACATGGGCCGCGACGGTGCCCGCGTCGCCTCGGGCGACCGGCCCGGTGAGGGCGGCGTCGCCGGAGCGCAGGGCGTTGTCGAGGGCCGCGCCGAGCAGCGGGCCGAGCATCCGGTCCGGGGCGGAGACGCCGGCGGCGCGCAGCAGCTCCATGGCCTGGGCGACCAGGGTGACCAGGTGGTTGGCGCCGAGCGCGAGGGCCGCGTGGTAGAGCGGCCGGTTCTCCTCGGCGATCCACTCGGGCTCGCCGCCCATCTCGATGACCAGGGCCTCGGCGGCCAGCCGCAGCTCTTCGGGGGCGGTCACGCCGAAGGAGCAGCCGGCCAGTCGCTGGACGTCGACGGAGGTGCCGGTGAAGGTCATGGCGGGGTGCAGCGCGAGCGGCAGGGCGCCGGCCCGGCGGGCCGGATCGAGGACCTGGACCCCGTAGCGGCCCGAGGTGTGGGCGAGGAGCTGGCCGGGGCGCACGGAGCCGGTCTCGGCCAAACCCTCGACGAGGCCGGGCAGGGCGTCGTCGGGGACGGTGAGCAGGACCAGGTCGGCGAGGGCGAGCACGCGGGCGGGCTCGACGACGGGGACGTCGGGCAGGAGGGTCGCGGCGCGGCGCCGGGAGGCGTCGGAGACCGCCGAGACGGCGACCGGGCGATGCCCGGCGAGCTGGAGCGCGGCGGCGAGGGCGGGGCCCACGCGGCCGGCGCCGACGACTCCCACGGTGAGCCGGGCGGGGCGGTCCTCGGCGCGGTCCGCCTGGGGCTGCCGGGGCTGCGGGGGCTGGGGTTCTGGGGGTGCGTTCACGGTGTGGGGTCGGCCTTCTTCCGTTCCAGTCCGCGGGGGGTACCGGACGATTTCTCGTCATGCTACGCCAGCGTTCGGGGCCTCTCACGGGCTGTCCCCGGGCGGTCCGGGGGCGGTCCGGGTGGCTGTCCGCAGGAGGTCCGGGGGCGGTCCAGGTGGCTGTCCGGGTGGCTGTCCCCCGGGCGGTCCGGGGGCGGTCCTCGGGGGTGCGGGACGGCAGGGCGGCGGCGGGGAAACGGCCCGGAGGACGGCCGGGGAAACGACGGTCGCGCGCCGGATGTGCGTCTGGATTTCGCGGGTTGTCGTGGGTTGTCGGGCGGGTCGGTCGGGGTCGGCCGCCAGGGCGCTCGTCCACGGATCCATTCGTACGACCATCATCCCGAGGCTGTGGAAAACTCCGGGCACGAAAATCCCCGCATGACCCATCATCGGGCCATGGAATCGGATCGGCTCGCGGAAGAGCGACGAGAAGAGACAGTGGCGGACGCGTCGGCGGGAGCGGGCGCCGGGGGCGCGGCGGCGCCGGAGCAGACAGAACAGGTGGAACAGGTGGAGCGGCCGGACGTGCGCCGGGCGCGGGTGTGGGGCGGAGCGCCGCGCAAGCTGTGGACCGCCTCACTGGACCACACGGTCGCGGACGGACTGCGGGACCTGGCCGAGTGGGCCGGGACCACGCCGTACGGAGGACAGCTGCCCGACCTGTACGGGAACGGCGTGGTGGAGGCACTGGAGCGGCGGGTCGCCGAAGAGCTGGGATTCCCGGCCGCGGTCTTCTTCCCCACGGGCACCATGGCCCAGCAGGTGGCCCTGCGCTGCTGGGCCGGCCGGACCGGCAATCCGGTCGTCGCCCTCCATCCGCTCGGCCATCCGGAAGTGCATGAGGACGGTGCGTTCGGGGCCGTGAGCGGGCTGCGCACGGTCCATCCGACCGACGCGCGGCGGCTGCCGACCGCGGAGGAGATACGGGAGGTCCCGGAGCCGTTCGGGACGCTGATGCTGGAGCTGCCGCTGCGCGACGCCGGGTTCGTGCTGCCGTCCTGGGACGAGCTGGTCGACGCGGTGGAGGCGGCCCGGGAGCGGGACGCGGTGGTCCACTTCGACGGCGCCCGGCTGTGGGACTGCGCGACGCACTTCGGCCGGGGGCTGCCGGAGATCGCGGGCCTGGCGGACAGTGTGTACGTCTCGTTCTACAAGTCGCTCGGCGGTATCTCCGGCGCGGCGCTCGCCGGCCCCGAGGACCTGGTGGAGGAAGCCAGGCTGTGGCGCCACCGCTACGGCGGGATGCTCTTCCAGCAGTACCCGGCGGCCCTGTCCGCCCTGCGCGGCCTCGACACCGAGCTGCCCCGGCTGCCCTCGTACGTGGCGCGGGCCCGGATCGTGGCCGAGGCGCTGCGAGATGCCTTCGAGAAGGAGGGCGTGGGCTGGTTCCGGGTGCACCCGGAGATACCCGCGACCCACCAGTTCCAGGTGTGGCTGCCGTACGAGGCCGACACCCTGACGGCGGCGGGACTGGCCCTCACGGAGGACACCGGCACCTGCCTGTTCCGCCGCTGGTTCCCCGCGCCCGCGGGCGGCCCGCCGGGGGTGGCGATGACGGAGGTGACAGTGAGCGCGCCGGGCCTGGAGTGGACGGCCGAGGACGTGAAGGAGGCGGTACGGGAGTTCCTGGCGCGCGTGCGGGCGTGACGGACGGGTGTGTGTACGGGGTCCTGGCGGGTGTGCGGGCCTAGCGGGCGAGGGGGCGTACGGGTTCCTGCGCGGCGTACGGGGCCTGACGGGGGTGCACGGGTCCCTGGCGCGCGTGCGGGCGTGACGGGCGGGTGCGCGCACGGGTCCTGCGTGTACGGGGTCCCGGCGTGTGTGCGGGCGGGACGGACGTGGCGGGGGAGGTGGAGGGCGGGGGTGGGGCGGGGGCAGGGGGGCGGGGGGGGAGGCCCCCCACCCGTGTGCGGGCGTAGCGGGCACCGCACACGTACCGACCCGTGGCGGGCGCTACTCCGGTCCGGGCTTCGGTCCGGCCGCGGCCCGGCAGGTCAGGTCCGCGGCGGGGAGCCTGCCCGTGGTCAGGTAATCGGTCGCCGCCCGGTCCGCGCAGGTCTCGCCGTCCGTCGCGTAGAGGACGCCGTGCCCCTCGCCGCCCGCGACGGTGACCATCCGGGAGCCACGCAGGGCCCGGTGCATGGCCTGACCTGCGAAGAGAGGCGTCTGGGAGTCCCACTCGTTCTGTGTGATCAGCGCGCCGACCCCGTTGTCGATCGTGGTCTGCGGCTCGCTGCCCCGCTGCCAGAAGGCACACGGCGTGATGGCGGCCGCGAAGTCGCCGTACAGCGGATAGCGGGCCGTGTCGCGGACCGCCTCGCGCCGGTACCGCTCGGGGTCGTGCGACCAGGTGCGGGTGTCGGCGCACATGACGGACCAGGCGACGGACGCGTAGTTGTCGTCGCTGTCGTCGGACTCGTCGGACTCGCCGGCCTGGTCGGACTGGTCGGGGTCCTCGGCCGGTTCGGGCGGGCCGGACGGCGCCGGGGCGCCGTCCTCGGCCGCCTTCTTCAGCGCGGCGATCCGTTCGGCGGCCTCGCGGAGGTGGAAGAAGGTGCGGTTGTCGGCGCGGATGTCGTCACCGGTGAGGGGCTGCCCCTCGAACACGACGGGCGTGCGGTCCGCCCGCGCGATCAGGTTCCGGAAGGTCTCGCGGACTTCGGCCGGGGTGTCGCCCAGTCCGTACGTCGCGTGCCGCCCGGCGGTCCATTCGGTCCACCGGGTGAAGGCATGCTCGGCCGCCTTCGCCATGTCCTGGAACATCCCCCGGTAGATCCGCGTGGGGTCGGTCGCGCTGTCCAGCACGATCCGGTCGGCCCGCTGGGGGAACAGCTGCGTGTAGACGGCGCCGAGATAGGTGCCGTAGGAGATCCCCAGGTACGAGATCTTCCGCTCGCCCAGGACGGCCCGGATGACGTCCATGTCGCGGGCGCTGTTGCGCGTGGTGAGGTGCGGCAGGGTGGCACCGGCGGCGGCGCGGCACTTTTCGGCGACCGCGCGGACCCGTTCCACGTCCTTCGTGAAGGTCTCGGCCTTGTACGGCGGGCCGGCCTGCTCCTCGGCGGTGAGGCCGCAGTTGACGGGGGTGCTCCGCCCGGCGCCCCGCGGGTCGAAGCCGACGAGGTCGTACCGCCGCCGTACCTCCGCCGGAATCCTCAGGAGCGGGTCGATGGGCAGCAGCAGTCCCGGTGCGCCGGGGCCTCCCGGGTTGAGCAGCAGGACACCGCGTCGTTCCTCCGCGCTGTCCGCCTTGAGCCGGGAGATCGCGAGGCCGATCGTCCTGCCGCCGGGGTCGGCGTAGTCCAGCGGCACCTTGAGGGTCGCGCACCGGAGGGTGTCGGGGCCCTTCGGGTCGCAGCGTTTCCAGTGGAGTTTCTGCTGGGTGTACGGCCTCAGGGGGTCCTGGGCGTGGGAGGGGTCCGGCGCGTCGGGCCCGGCGAGGGCAGTGCCGACGGCCGGCGCCGCGAGGGCGGCAGCCGCGAGCCCGGCGGCGAGGAGGAGGACTCCGCGGAGGGAGCGGATCGGGCGGACAGGGCGGATGGATCCGTCGCGCATGGTGCTGCTCGTCCTTGTCGAGGAGGAGGGAGGGAGGGGAAAGACGGGGAGAAGAGGGGGAGGGCCGGTTCACCGGTGCGGTGCGGCGGGCCGGTCGTCGAGGTGGAGGCGGACGCACCGCGCGTACGCCCGAAGGCTGTCGGGCCGGTAGCACTCCTGCGTCTTGTTCGCGTACCAGCCGAGGAAGACGACGGCCAGACCGGACACCGCGATCGCGAGGGACGACGTCACCAGGGCGATGACGGCCATGGCCCGGCCGGCCCCGGTCCGCCGGGCGCTCGTCAGTGCCGCGATGCCCAGGATCAGACCGATCACGGCGAGGGGACCGCCGAGCAGGACGGCGGAGGTGAGCAGACCGCAGATGCCCAGCACCATGGCGGCGACGGCGAGGCCGTTCCCCGGTGCCGCCGGTCCCGGGGGTGCGGGTGTACGCCACGGTGCGGCAAGTTCGTGAGTCGTGGGGCCGGGAGCCATGGGGCCGGGAGTCGTCGGGCCCTGGGCCGTGACTCCCGGAGCCGTAGGTCCCGGGACCGTAGATCCGGGAGCCGTGGGGCCCGGGACCGTAAGTCCCGGGGAGGCGACCCGGGGCCGGGTGGGTGCCGTGGGGTTCGGCGGTGTCGTCGCGATGTCCTGAGCGTTCATCAGCCCGTCCTTGCGGTGCTCCGTCCCGCCGGCCGGTCGGCGGTGGCGGTGAGGCCCCGATTGTTGGATTCCGGGGGCCCGGAGGACATCACGGCAAGGCGGGAGAGTTCCCTCCCCCGATCGGGGGAGGGACCCGGTGAGCCGCCCGGCCATACTGGCCCGGCTATGTTCAGGGGAATCCGGCCGCTGCTGCGCGGCTCCACGTACACGGGTGCGCTCTTCGCCTATTGCGGCGCGCTGGCGAGCCTTCCCCTGCTGCCGTTCGCGGCACTGCCCGCGTTGCTGTGGCCGTCCGCTCCCCTGGGCGTGCGGCTCGCTCTGACCGTGCTGGTCTGGTCCGTGCTGATCGGTGTGCTCGGGCTCGCCCACACGACACGGCGGGTGCTGATCACCTGCGCGCGGCGGATGCTGCGGGTGCCCCTGCCCGACCCCGTGCGCCCCCTCCGGCACACGGCCTCTCCCGCACTGTCGGGCGCCGATCGCCGACGGACCCCGGTCTGGCTGCTGGCGCAGGTGGCGCTGGGGTGGGCGGGGGTGCAGCCGGGCGTTCTGCTGTTCCTGGCGGCCCTCCTCCTGCCCGGTGGCTGGGCGGGTGCCGAGGCCGGGGTGAGTGTGCGCGGCCGGTCGCTGCGGCTGGACGGGGGCGGCCCGTGGAGCTGGGTGGCGGCGCTCGTCTGCCTCCTGCTGGCGATGGGCCTGTGCCTGGCGGTGACACTCACCCTGCGCCGGCTGGCCCCTCGGCTGCTCGGTCCCTCCTCGGCCGAGCGGCTCGCGCTGGCCGCCGAGCGGGAGCGGGAGCTGGCGGAACGCAATCGGCTGGCCCACGAACTGCACGACTCGATCGGACACACGCTGACGGCCGCCACGATCCAGGCGGCGGTGGCGGGCCAGGTCCTCGACGCCGACCCGGCGGCTGCGCGGGCCGCCCTGCGCGGCATCGAGGAGTCGGCCCGGGCCGCTCTCGAAGACCTGGACTACGTGCTGGGGATGCTGCGCGAACGGCAGGACGGGACGGCACCGGCGTCGGCCCCGGCGCGGACCCTGGCCGATCTGCCCGAGCTGCTGGAACGGTTGCGGCAGGCGGGCACGGTGGTGGAGCCGGAGCTGTCGGGCGAGGTCGCGCGGGTACGGGGGACGCTCTCCCGGGCGGCGTACCGGATTCTGCAGGAGGGGCTGACGAACGCGCTGCGGCACGGAGCGGGTGGCCCGATCCGGGTCGCGGTGGCGGCGGCACCGGATGTGCTGGAGCTGACCGTGGTCAACCGGCGCGGGACCGGGACGAAGCCGGGTGGCCGGGGCTTCCCGACGTCCGGACACGGTCTGCCGGGGCTCGCCGAGCGCGTTCGGCTGCTGCACGGCGAGATCGACGCCGGTCCGGACGGGCCGGAGGACTGGCGGCTCACGGTCCGGCTGCCGGTACGGTCGCCCGTATGACCGGATCGCACCCGAGCGCGACGGCGGACGCGTACCCCGGCGCCGACGCGGCGGCCGGCGTGACCGGCACCGCCCTCGGCACCTCCGCCGCCCCCACTCCTGCTCCCGTCGCTCCCCCTACGGCTCCTGCCGCTCCCGTCACCGCCGTCCCTCCCGTCACTCTGCTGATCGCGGACGACGACGAGGTGACCCGCAGCGGTCTGCGCACGCTACTCGGTCTGCAGCCGGGGATCACGGTGGTCGGGGAGGCCGGCGACGGCCTTTCGGCGGTCGAGCAGGCGCGGCGGCTGCGGCCGGACGTGGTCCTGATGGACGTACGGATGCCCCGCCTCAACGGCATCGAGGCCACCCGGCGGCTCCTCGCCGGACCGGACGGGACGGACGGGACTGACGGGTCGGACGGACCGGCCCGGCCTCCGAAGGTCGTGGTGATCACCACCTTCGAGAACGACGGCCATGTCACCGCCGCACTCGGCGCGGGGGCCAGCGGCTTCGTCCTCAAGCGGCTCCCGGTGCCCAAGATCGCGGAAGCGGTGCGGGTGGTCGCAGCGGGCGAGGCGATCCTCTTCCCCGCGGCCCTGCGCCGGATGGTCACCGCCCGCCCCCTGGGCTCGGCCGAGGCGCTGCCGCGGGCCGCGCTGACGGGCCGGGAGGAGGAGGTGCTGCGGCTGATGTCCACCGGTCTGTCCAACCCGGAGATCGCGCGGTCGTGCGGGGTGAGCCTGGAGACGGTGAAGACGCACGTCGGAAACGTCCTGACCAAACTCGGCGCGCAGAACCGGACCCACGCGGTGGTCATCGCGTACGAGAGCGGTCTGGTCGTGCCCGGGGGCGCGGGCTGACACGGGCTGACACGACATCGGCCGGCACGACAGGCCGGGCCCGGCCCAGCCCCGGCCTGACCTGGCCCAGCCTGGCCCTGCCCTGCCACGACCCGCCCTGACCCGGCCTAGCTTGGCCCGAGCCGACCCCACCGAGGCCCCCGCACCTCGTCCCGACCCGAACCCGAACCCACACCCGGCCCCGGTGCGGTGTCCGTCCCCGGTGCGGTGTCCGTCCCCTCCCGACGGCGCCGGGTCCACCTCACGACCGCGCGCAGGGCGGCGAGATCGTGGGTGCCGGGAGCCGGCGGCGGGGTCTCGCCGAGCCGTGCGGACCGGTAGCTGTCGAAGAGGTACTGGTGGAGTGCGTTCATGGCCCCACCGTGCGCCCGCCGGCCCGGCCCCTGCCCGTCGTTTGACGGCCCTGGTCAAACGGGACGACATCCCCCGCACCGGCCCCGGCACCATAGGGGTGTGAGCGTGACCATCGACATCACCGGGCTGCCGCACGAGCGGATCGTCTTCTGCCCCTCGCCCCTGGCCGAGCTGGCCAATTCCCTGCACGCCCTGTCCGAGCCGGCCCATCACCCGGGCCAGCACGCCTGGACGACGACGACCGCCGCCGCGCTGGAGCCCGGGCTCGCCGACCGGCTGCACGAGGCCGACTTCATGTGGCGGTCCACCCGCTCCGACTTCCTCATCCCGGCCCAGCCCCGCGAGACGCTCGGCGAGGAGCTGGACGACATCGACCGGCTCGACGACGAGAAGTTCGTCGGCTCCGCCCTCGAGATCTCCTGCAGCAGCGCCCATTACGGCCGCGGTCTGCCGTCCCCGCTGGTCGACGAACACTCCCGGCGCCGCGCGCTCGACCTGGCGGCGGCGCGCGGCCCGCGCCAGGCCGCGTTCGTCGCCCGCGTCCTCGCCGACCCGGCCGGCATGCGGGCCTGGATACGCCGGCTCCTGGAGGACTGCGACGAGGCGTTCTTCGGCGACACCTGGCGCCGGGTCCGGTTCCAGCTCTCCGCCGACGCCCGCCACAAGTCGGAGCTGCTGCGCCGCAAGGGCCTGGCCGAGGCCCTCGCCGCCGCCTCTCCCGCGCTCGCGCTGGAGGAGGACGACCGCGGCAGCCGGATCGTCGTCGACAAGCTGGTGCAGGGCCGCACCTCGGCCCGGGACACCGCCGTGACGCTGATCCCGACCGTGTTCGGCTGGCCGCATCTGACCGCGGTCTACGGGCCCGGCTGGCAGCCGGTCATCCACTACCCGGCGGCCGCCCACGAGGTCGGCGGCACCCCGCCCGTCGACCTGGTGCGGGCCCGGGTGGAGGCGCTGGCCCACCCCATGCGGATGAATCTGTGCCGGAGCCTGGCGCGCGGCCCGTACTCGACGAGCGAGCTGGCCGACGCGCACGCGATCACCGCCCCCGAGGTGTCCCGCCACCTCGCCGTCCTGAAGAAGGCGGGGCTGCTCACCACCCAGCGCCGGGGCCGGTACGTGCTGCACCAGCTGGACTTCCCCGTCGTCGCCCGGCTCGGCAGCGACTTCCTGGAGTCCGTGCTCCGCTGACGCGGGCCGGGACGGACCAGCCCGGCCCGGACGGGTCTGGGCTGGGTTGGGCTGGGGCTCAGAGGCCGCCGGCCCGGACCAGGCCCGTCTCGTACGCGAGGACGACAACCTGCACCCGGTCGCGCAGGCCCAGCTTGGTCAGGATCCGGCCGACGTGCGTCTTCACGGTCGCCTCGGACAGGACGAGACGGGCGGCGATCTCGCCGTTCGACAGGCCCTGGGCGACCAGCAGCATGACCTCGCGCTCGCGTTCCGTCAGCCGGTGCAGCGCGCTGTCGGCGGCCCTGGCCTCCTGCCCGGTGGACGGCAGCATCGCCGAGAACCGGTTCAGCAGGCGGCGGGTGGTGGACGGGGCGACCACGGCGTCGCCGCTGTGCACGGAACGGATCGCGGCGAGCAGCTCGCCCGGCGGCACGTCCTTCAGCATGAAGCCGCTCGCCCCCGCCTTGAGCCCGGAGAACGCGTACTCGTCCAGGTCGAACGTGGTCAGGATCAGCACCTTCGGCGCGTCGGGCTCGGCGCAGATCCGCCGGGTCGTCTCGACGCCGTCCAGCTTCGGCATGCGGACGTCCATCAGCACCACGTCGACCTCGGCCGTCCGCAGTACCTCCAGCGCCTCCACCCCGTTGCCCGCCTCGGCCACGACCTCCATGTCCGGCTGGGCGGCGAGCACCATGCGGAAACCGGTGCGCAGCAGCACCTGGTCGTCGACGAGCATCACGCGGATGGACATCAGGGCAGATCCTTAAGGGTCGGGGTCGGGGTCGGAGGCGGGGTCGAGAGCCAGGGCCGGGGCCGGGGTCGGGGCCGGGGCCGGAGATTCGGAAACCCGGGGGGTCAGTGGGCGGGTTTCAAGGGAAGCAGGGCGCTGATACGGAAGCCTCCACCGGACCTCGGGCCGGCGTCGAGAGTCCCGCCGACCATGCCGACGCGTTCGCGCATGCCGATGAGGCCGTGACCGCGCCCGTCCGCGCCGCCGTCCTCGTACATCTCCTGCGGCGCCCCGCGCCCGTCGTCCTCGACGAGCAGCCCGAGCCCGTCGTCGAAGTAGAGGAGCCGGACGCTGGCGCCGACGTCGGGGCCGCCGTGCTTGCGGGTGTTGGTGAGGGCTTCCTGGACGATCCGGTACGCGGTGAGCTCGACGCCGCTGGGCAGCGGGCGCGGGGTGCCCTCGACCTTGAAGTCGACGACGAGGCCGGTGCCCCGCACCTGCTCGACGAGGTCCTCGATCTGCCGGACGTCGGGCTGGGGCACGTACTCCCCCGCCTCCTGGTGTTCGCCGGTGCGCAGGATGCCCAGCAGCCGGCGCATCTCGGCGAGGGCCTGGCGGCCTGTCCCGGCGATGGTCTCCAGGGCCTGCTTGGCGGTCTCGGGCGAGGTGTCCATGACGTAGGCGGCGCCGTCGGCCTGGACGACCATCACGGAGACGTTGTGGGCGACGACGTCGTGCAGTTCGCGGGCGATCCGGGCGCGTTCGGCGGCGACGGCGACCTTGGCCTGGGCTTCGCGTTCCCTCTCCAGGCGCGCGGCGCGTTCCTCCAGCTGCGCGAAGTAGGCGCGGCGGGTGCGCAGGGAGTCGCCGAGGACCCAGGCGAGCGCGAAGGGCACCGTCATGATGACCGCGAAGAAGATCTGCGGGCCGCGGGAGTGCGGCATGTCCGGTGGCCAGGCCAGCTGGGAGAGGGGCGAGGCGGTGAGTCCGCCGACGAGCGCGAGCCGGGAGGCCCAGCGGGGGCCCTCGTGCGCGGCGACCGTGTAGATGATCACGAGCATCGCGAAGTCGGCGACGAACGGAGTGACCCCGAAGACCAGCTGGAAGATGCCGACGGCGATCACGAGGAGCAGCATCTTCGCGGGCGCGCGGCGGCGCAGCGCGACCGCGAGGCTGAGCAGCCCGGAGGAGACGGCGTACGCGGGGAGCGAACCGGTCAGCGGGGGCGCGCCCACCCACGAGAGCCCGAAAAGGACGACGGCCCAGAAGACGTCGACGCCCGTCGGGTGTCCGCGGAGGAAATCGTAGATGCGCTGCACGTGACAAAGCGTAGGGAAGACGGGCAGGTGCGGGAGTCAACCGTGGGTTCGATCCTTACCCGACCGTGCCTACTCCCCAAGGTGGAGGCAGAGGGGAAACTGGTTGCCGTGAGGGACGAGACGAGCCGGTGGCAGGGGTGGCGGGGCTGGCGCGCGGCGATGGAGGAGGCGCTGTACGGGCCGGGCGGCTTCTTCCTGCGCCCGGAGGGTCCGGCCGGGCACTTCCGTACGTCGGTGCACGCGTCGCCGCTGTTCGCGGGCGCGGTGGCGCGGCTGCTCGTCCGTACGGCGCGGGAGCTGGGCGAGTACGGGCGCGGGCACGGGGACGGGGACGGGGACGGGGACGGGAACGGGAACGGGGGCGAGGTCGCGTTCGTGGACGTGGGCGCCGGGCGGGGCGAGCTGCTCGCCGGGGTGCTGGCGGCGGCGCCGGAGGGGCTGCGGGTACGGGCGTACGGGGTGGAGCGCGCGGCCCGGCCGGCGGGGCTGGATCCGCGGATCGTCTGGACGGACCGGGTGCCCGAGGGACTGCGGGGGCTGCTGTTCGCCAACGAGTGGCTGGACAACGTGCCGGTGGAGATCGCCGAGGTCGACGAGGCGGGGGCGGTGCGGTACGTGGAGGTCGACGCGGCCGGCCGGGAGCGTCTGGGCACGGTCGTGGCCGGGGCGGACGCGGCGTGGCTGGAACGGTGGTGGCCGCTCGGGGAGCCGGGTGAGCGGGCGGAGATCGGGCGGCCGAGGGACGAGGCGTGGGCGGCGGCGGTCGGGGCGCTGTCGGCGGGTACCGCGGTCGCGGTGGACTATGCCCATCTGCGGGCGGCGCGTCCGCCGTTCGGCACGCTGGCCGCGTTCCGCGAGGGCCGGGAGGTCGCCCCGGTGCCGGACGGCAGCCGCGATCTGACCGCGCATGTGGCGCTGGACGCGTGCGCGGCGGCGGTCGGCGGGGAGGGAGCAGTCGAGGAGGGGGCGAATCCGGGCACAGGCACAGGCACGGATCCGGGCACAGGCACGGGCGCAGGGTCACGGACGCGGATCGTCACGCAGCGCGAGGCGCTGCGCGACCTCGGAGTGTCCGGGGGGCGTCCGCCGCTCGCCCTGGCCTCGACCGATCCGGCCGGTTACGTACGCGCGCTCGCGGCGGCCGGCGAGGCGGCGGAGCTGACCGCTCCGGGCGGTCTGGGCGATTTCCTCTGGCTGGTCCAGCACGTCGGCGCCCCCGCGAGATACTGAGCGGCATGACGCAGAGGGCGCAGCGGGAGACGACGGTCGGCATCGGCGGCGCGGCGGAGAGCACCGACATGGTGCTGAACATCGGGCCGCAGCATCCCTCCACGCACGGCGTGCTGCGGCTGCGCCTGGTGCTCGACGGCGAGCTGGTGCGGGAGGCCGAGCCGGTCGTCGGCTATATGCACCGCGGGGCGGAGAAGCTGTTCGAGGCGCGGGACTACCGGCAGATCATCATGCTGGCGAACCGGCACGACTGGCTGTCGGCGTTCTCCAACGAGCTCGGGGTCGTGATGGCCGTCGAGCGGATGCTCGGCATGGAGGTGCCGGAGCGGGCCGTGTGGACGCGGACGCTGCTCGCGGAGCTGAACCGGGTGCTGAACCATCTGATGTTCCTCGGCTCCTATCCGCTGGAGCTGGGCGGCATCACGCCGGTCTTCCACGCGTTCCGGGAGCGCGAGGAGCTCCAGGCGGTGATGGAGGAGGTCTCCGGCGGCCGGATGCACTACATGTTCAACCGGGTCGGCGGCCTCAAGGAGGACCTGCCGGCCGGCTGGCTCGGCCGGGCGCGGCAGGCGGTCGCGGATGTGCGGTCGCGGATGGACGTGTACGACCGGCTGGTGCTCGGCAACGAGATCTTCCGGGGGCGGACCCGCGGGGTCGGGGTGCTGCGGCCGGAGACGGTGCACGCGTACGGGGTGTCGGGGCCGATCGCGCGCGCGTCGGGGGTCGACTTCGATCTGCGCCGGGACGAGCCGTATCTGGCGTACGGGGAGCTCGGCGACGTGCTGCGGGTGGTGACCCGGACGGAGGGCGACTGCCTGGCCCGGTTCGAGTGTCTGCTCGACCAGACGCACAACGCGCTGGAGCTGGCCGACGCGTGTCTGGACCGGCTCGCGGAGCTGCCGCCGGGGCCGGTGAACCAGCGGCTGCCGAAGGTCCTGAAGGCGCCGGAGGGCCACACGTACGCCTGGACGGAGAATCCGCTCGGCATCAACGGCTACTACCTGGTGTCCAAGGGCGAGAAGACGCCGTACCGGCTCAAGCTGCGCTCGGCGTCGTACAACAACATCCAGGCGCTGACGGAGCTGCTGCCGGGCACGCTGGTCTCGGACATGGTGGCGATCCTGGGGTCGCTGTTCTTCGTGGTCGGCGACATTGATAAGTAGGGCCAAGTAAGGCCAAGTAGGGCTAAGTAGAGCCAAGTAGGCCCAAGTAGCGCTGAATAGGGCCACCCAGCCCGAGCGGCATATGCCAAAACGGCGGGAGCCGGTGGACCGTGGTCCACCGGCTCCCGCCGCGCGTGTACGTCGTGGAGTGGCTCTTACGAGTTGACCGCCCCGCGCAGCTCGGTGAGGTCCAGCTGCTCGGTCTCGTCGTGCGCCGTCAGGTCGATGACCTGACCCATGACCTGGCCGATGGCGCGCGGCTCGGCCGCGGGTGACGGGGTGTCGGCGTCGGCCAGGACCTCTTCGCCGACGACGTCGGCGAGGTCGGTGTCCTGGACGGCCTCGATCGCGGCGGCCTGCTTCTTGGCGCCGGGCGCGGCGTGGGTGCCGAAGTAGTCGAACCCGCCGGACGGACGGGGCACGGGGCGGCGCGCGGCGTACGGGACGATCGCGGCCGCGACGGGCACGGTACGCAGGGCGACGGGCCTGGTGTGCGGCTCCACCGGGGCCTCGGCGCCGGCCGCCTCGGGGGCCTTGGGCTCGGGCTCCGTCTTGGTCTCGACCTCGACCTCGGCCTTGTCCTCGGCCTTGTCCTCGGTGTCGTGCTCGACCTCGGCCTTGCCCTCGATGCCGACCTCGGACTCGGCCGCGTGCTCGCCCTCTGCCTCGGCCGCGTGCTCGATCTCAGGCTCGGCCTCAGGCTCGACTCCGGACTCGTCCTCGGACTCGTCCTGAGCCTCGGACCGCGGCGCGTGGCCGCCCTCGGCGCGGGCTTCCAGGGCGAGCAGGGCCTCGGCCGCCCGGCGGAACGCCTCCGGGGTGAGCGGGGAGACGGCCCCGGACTCGTCCACAGCCTCCGCCACGACCTCGGCCTCAGACTCAGGCGCGGCCTCAGGCGCGGCCTCAGGCGTGGAGTCGGCCGGGGGCAGCGCGGCCGGGGTCGCCTTGGCGGCGGCGGTGCCGCTCTCCAGGGCGAGCACACGGCGGCCTTCCAGGGCGCTGGCGCGCTCGGTCTCCGCCGTGGCGTAACGGCGCAGCAGATCGGCGTGCTCGCTGCGCAGACCGGCCAGTTCGACGCGCTTGGCGCGCAGCTTGGCGTCGAGGCGGGCGCGCAGTTCGCGCGCCTCCTCCAGGTCGGACTCCAGCTCGGCGATCCGCTCCTCGGTCTTCCACTGGTCGGCGGCGCGGGCGCGGGTGAGTTCGGCGACCTGACGGCCGGCGCTGTGGTCGCGGCGGCGCATGAGGACGACGCCGGTGACGGCGGCGGCCGCCGCCGCGGCGACGAGCAGTCTGAGCACCACGGGTTCACCGAACAGCCAGGCGCCTGCGGCACAGACGACAGCAGCCCCGGCGACCGAGGCTGGTGGCAGGAGCTTGTGCAGGGGTGGGGAATGGCGGTGACGTCCACGTGGCATGGCCTGAAATTTACCGTGCGTAGGCGGCGTATGGGGGACGACCCCGGCAATCTCTTGGCGCGTTCTCGCCGTGGCGGGTCCGGCCCGTCCCCGTTCCCGGACCGGACCTGCCGATTCCCCTTGCCCTGGGGCTACTTCTTGAGCAGCCCCTTCGTCTCCAGATATGCCTTGGCGACGTCCGCGGGCTTCGCCCGCTCGGCGTCCACCTTGCGGTTGAGTTCGGCGAGATCCGCCGTTGTCAGGGCGGCGGTGACCTTGTCGAGAGCGGCGGCTATCTCCGGTGCGCCGGCGTCCTTGGCATGGACGACGGGCACGACGTTGTCCGCGTTCTGGAGCTTCTTGTCGTCCTTGAGCAGGACCAGTCCGAAGGAGTCGATGGTGGCGTCGGTGGTCGTGGTCAGAACCAGCTGGTCCACGCCGTCCTTGACGGCCTGTTTGGACTGCGGGGTGCCGACCCCCTTGGGGTCGATGCCGGTCACGTCGATGCCGTAGGTCTTCTTCAGGCCGGGCACGCAGAAGGGCCGTTCCGCGCATTCGTCGCCGGCCGCGAGCTTCACCTTCAGCCCTGTCCTGCCGAGATCGGAAAGCGTCTCCAGCTTGTGTTCGCGGGCGAATTCCGCGCTCACGGCGAAGGCGTTCTGGTCGACGGCCTCGCCGACGGCGAGCACCTTCAGTCCGCGGGGTTCGGCGAGCTTCTTCAGTGCCTCGGTGGTGGCGACCGGGTCGCCGGAGGCGACGGGCTTCTCCTCGGGTGCCTTCGGCCCGTTCGTCTTCGCGTTGAGGAATTCCGCGAGCGTCGCGGCATATTCCGGTACGACGTCGATCTCGCCCTTCTCCAGGGACGGTTCGTACAGTTCGCGATTCTGCACCGTGGTGATGCTCGTGCCGTATCCGGCGGCGCGCAGCGACTGCGCGTACAGCTCGGCGATCACCTTCGACTCCGTGAAGGAGGCCGCGCCGATGACGAGCGTGCCCTTGCCGCCCGTACCGCCGCCCCCGGCCCCGCCGTTCTTCGACTTCTCCAGGCTGTCGCCGCCGCACGCGGCCAGCGAGAGCGTCAGTGCCGCCACGCCCAGTGCCGCGCCCACGATGCGCGAGGTCCTGCCCACCAGATCACCCATTCCCGTTGTCCTTCTTGCGAACGTCCGTGTCCCGGACCGCGCCCCGCCGCCCCACGGTCAGCCGCCCCGCAGTCCGCCGCCCCTCGGTCCCGGCCAGGCCCTCGATCCCGGCCAGGCCCTCGATCCCGTCCGGGCCCTCCGCACCCGCCCCACTCCCACTCCCGCTCACGCCCCGGTCCCCGGAACCCGTCCCGCGTCCGGGCCGGCCGCCGAGCGCCCGCCCGCCGAGCGCCCGCCCGCCGAGCCGGTCGGCGGCCACCAGCACCCCCTCGACCAGCAGCGCGAGCGCGGCCACCAGGACGGCTCCGGCGACGACCTGCGCGGTGTCGTACCGGCTGAACCCGGCCGTGATGATCCGGCCGAGGCCGCCGAGGCCGACCATCGCCGCGAGGGTCGCGGTGGCCACGACCTGGACCGCCGCCGAGCGCAGACCGGTCATCAGCATCGGACGCGCGAGGGGCAGTTCCACCGCGCGGAAGAGCTGTCCGCCGGACATGCCCATGCCCCGGGCGGCCTCGACGACCGCGCGGTCCACCTCCCGTACGCCCACGTACGCGTGGGTGAGCAGCGGGGGTATCGCGAACAGGACGAGCGCGACGATCGTCGGCAGATAGCCGGTGTTGCGCAGTGGCGAGACCATGAACAGGGCGAGGACCGCGAAGACGGGGACGGCGCGCCCGGCGTTGGAGATGTTGACGGCGAGGGCGCCGCCCCGGCCGAGGTGGCCGAGCCACAGTCCCAGCGGAAGAGCGATGGCCGACGCGAGGAGCAGCGCGGCGCCGCTCACGTACAGGTGCTCGGCGAGCCGGTGGCCGATCCCCTCCTCGCCGGTCCAGTGCGCTCCGGTGGCCAGCCAGGTCCACGCGCCCGTGAGTACGCCCATGTCAGCCGCCCTCCCCGGGCCGGGCCCGGCCGCCGCCGCCCGCCCGCTGCCGGGTCCAGGGGGTGAGCAGCCGCTGGAGCCCGAGCAGCAGCAGATCGGCGGCGACCGCGAGGAGGACGCACAGGACGGCGGCGGTGAGCACCTGGGCCTTGAAGAAGGTGGGCATCGCGTCCTCGATCAGATTGCCGAGCCCGCCTCGGCCGACGAGGGAGCCGACCGTGGTGAGCGCGATCGTGGAGACGGTCGCCATACGGATTCCGGCCATCAGGGCGGGCAGCGCGAGCGGCAGTTCGACCTCCCACAGCAGCCGGCCGGGCCCGTACCCCATGCCGCGCGCCGCCTCGCGGGTCTCCGCGGGCACGGCGTCGAGACCGGCCAGGATGCCGCGGACCAGGATCGTCAGCGCGTACAGCACCAGGCCGGTGACGACCAGCGCCGACGACAGCCCGAACAGCGGCAGGAGCAGCGAGAACATCGCGAGCGACGGGATCGTGTAGAGGAGGGTGGTGAGGGCGAGGACGGGGCCGGCGAAGCGCGGCCGGGCCCGCACGAGCAGGGCGAGGGGGAACGCGACGACGATCCCGAGCAGCACGGACACGACCGTGATACCGATGTGTTGAAGAGTGGCGTCGGTCAACTCCTGGGCGCGGGTGCGCAGATACTCCCCGCAGATCCAGTCGTTGGTCACCAGGCAGTTCGCCTCGGCCATGCGCCGCTTCACCCCCGTTCACGCGCGCTCGCGGACAACCGTCGCACCGATCGCCGCTTCTGGCGACCCTATTCCCCACCACTGACAAGGCCCCTACGCCTTGGAAATACTTTCTTCACACCACGAGGGCACGAGTTCAGAATGGGGACCCATGATCCGGTTCGAGCACGTGACCAAGCGATACGCAGACCGCGCGGGCGGCGGCACGGACGGCGCGGACGGACCCCCGGCCGTCGACGACCTCACCTTCGACGTCGCCGAGGGAGAACTGGTCACCCTGGTCGGCCCGTCCGGCTGCGGCAAGACGACCACGATGAAGATGGTCAACCGGCTGGTCGAGCCCACCTCCGGCCGGATCCTGCTCGGCGGCGAGGACGTCGCCGCCGTCGACCCGGTCCGGCTGCGCCGCACCATCGGGTACGTCATCCAGCAGGTCGGCCTCTTCCCGCACCGCACCGTCCTCGACAACACCGCCACCGTGCCCGCCCTGCTCGGCTGGAAGAAGGCGCGGGCCCGCGAGCGCGCCGCCGAACTCCTCGACCTGGTCGGTCTCGACCCCGGCCGGTACGGCCACCGCTACCCCGAGCAGCTCTCCGGCGGCCAGCGGCAGCGGGTCGGCGTGGCCCGCGCCCTCGCCGCCGACCCGCCCGTCCTCCTCATGGACGAGCCGTTCGGCGCCGTCGACCCGGTGGTGCGCGAGCGCCTCCAGACCGAGTTCCTGCACCTCCAGGCCACCGTCCGCAAGACGGTCCTGCTCGTCACCCACGATCTGGCGGAGGCGGTGCGGCTCGGCGACCGGATCGCCGTCTACGGGCAGGGCCGCATCGAACAGTTCGACACGCCGGCCACGGTGCTCGCGGCGCCCGCGAACCCGTACGTCGCCGATTTCGTCGGCGCGGACCGCGCGCTGCGGCGGCTCGCCGTCACCCCGCTGACCGAGGCCGATCTCGACCCGGTCGCCGGACCGGCACCCGTAGGGGACCCGGCTCCGGCCCCCGGGCCCGTACCCGCCCCCGTACCCGCACCCGCATTTCTCCCCCAGCAGAAGGGCTCCGGTCCCCTACGGGAGAACCCCGCCCCCGGCGCCCCGCGCCTCCCGCTCGGGGTCTCCCTCAAGGACGCCCTCGCCGCCCTCCTCCAGGACGACGCCGGGCTGATCGCCGTCCACGCCCCGGGCGATCCCGCCCGGGTCCTCGGCACCCTCACCACCACCGGCGTCCACCGGGCCCTGCGCCGGCGGACAGCCGGGGAGAGCGGCACCGAACCCGTCGGCCCGCGCTGAGCCGAATGGGTCCGGGGCTGCTCCGAACGGGGCCGCTCCGGCCGCTCCGCCCCCTCACGCCGGACCGGCCGGTGCGACACGCACCGGCCGGCCGACCCGCCCCGTTCCCTCGGTCCGTCCCGTTCCCTCGGTCCGTCCCGTTGTTCACTCAGTCCACTCAGTCCACTCGGTCCACCCGGTCCACTCAGTCCGCGCTGAGCTGCCGGCTCATCCACACCAGACCCGGCGGGATCTCCCGGTTCCAGGTGTTGAAGTTGTGGCCGCCGCTGGGCAGCACGATCGAGGCGACCCGGGCCGGCGGCTTCACCTTCCGGATGAAGGCCATCGTGCCCTTGAGGTTGTCCTCCCCGTGCCGCGAGGTCGTGACCAGGAACGACACCTTCCGCTGCGGCTCGTGGTCCAGGCTCCACAGCAGGTCCGCCCGCTTGCGCGCGGCCTCGTCGCCGTGGAACAGATCACCGGTCGTCACATCGTCCGCCGCCTTGTAGTACGCGGAGAAACCGGCCGCGGCCGAGAACCGGTCCGGGTGGTGCAGCGCGATCTTCAGCGCGCAGTAGCCACCGGTCGAGTTCCCCATGAAGCCCCAGTTCCGCGCCTGCGTCCCGACCCGGTACGCCGCCGAGACCGCCGTCGGCAGATCCTCGGCGAAGAAGGTCTCGGTCCGCGGGCCGCCCGGCACGTCCACGCACTCGGTGTCCCTGGGCGGCGCCACCGTCGGACGCAGCATCACCAGCACCATCGGCCGCATCCGGCCGCTCTTGACCTGCTCGTACGCCGTCTTCGGATAGCGCAGCCCCTTGATCAGGTTCTCCGCCGTCCCCGGATAGCCGGTCAGCACCACGGCGGCGGGGAACGTCGTCCTCGCGTAGCGCGGCTGGAAGTACTCGGGCGGCAGATACACGTACGCCGGAGAGGTGATCCCCGACTCCCGACCCGTTATCACCACCTTCTGTATCTGCCCGCCGAGCGCCGGGCTCCCGGCCCCCGGCACGTCCAGCGGCTGCCGGCCGACGACCTTCACCTCCCTGGTGCCGTCCGCATGGGTGACGACCTCCCCCATGCCCTGCTCCTGGCCGAACAGGTCCGCCCAGGAGCCGTAGAAGAGAAAGGAGTTGTTGGCCGCGAAACCCAGCGAGGCGAAGAGGGCCAGCTGGGTGGCGAGCAGCAGCCCGATCCGGCCCAGGACCGTGCGCCAGCCGCCGCGCGCGAGGCGCGGCCACAGCCACACGGTGACAACGAACAGCGCGATCGCCGCGGTGACCGCCAGCGCGAGAACGTATTTGCTGGTGAGACCCATGTGTCGCCCGAGCTTTCTACCCTGATCTTCCCCGGAAATTTCCCTGACGGCGGAGTGAACCCGCCCCACCGCTGGACCGTCCTAGAAGGCGCAAACCTCCGGTACGGCCCGAAAACCACCACACGGCCTCCGGAGGATCAACGATCACTCGCGGATCCACGGGAAGCACGGGAAGCGATGTCTGTCACGGTAGATGGGGACAATTCAGGATCGGTTCCTGAACGGGGACGCACACGCTGGATTCCCCGGGGACCACAGCCCGAAAAGGTACCCGCACTCGTCGGAACGGCCTGCACCCTGATCGGTCTCATCGACATCGTCGCGGGGGTCTTCCCCCGCTTCCGGGCCAGCCGGATGCACGCTGTCGCCGAGGTCCTCCCCGGCACCCTCGGACCGCTCTCCGCGGCCCTCTCCCTCAGTGCCGGAGTCCTGCTCCTCCTCCTCGCCCACGGTCTCAAGCGCAACAAGCGCCGCGCCTGGCGCGCCGCCGTGGTCCTGCTGCCGCTCGGCGCCGCCGCGCAGTTCGCCTGGCGCCACTCCGTGACCGGCGTCGTCCTGTCGCTCGCGCTCCTGGCCCTGCTGGTACGCCACCGCGACCAGTTCGCCGCCCTGCCCGACCCGCGCAGCCGCTGGCGCGCACTCGCCAACTTCGTCCTCATGGGCGCCGGCTCCCTCGTCCTCGGGCTCGTCATCGTCAGCGCCCACCCGCGCCGGGTCGTCGGCAGCCCCAGCCTCACCGACCGCCTCGAACACGTCCTCTACGGCCTGTTCGGCTTCGAGGGCCCGGTCTCCTACACCGGCAACACCGACTGGACCGTCGGCTACTCGCTGGGCGCCCTCGGCATGCTGACCGCCCTCACCACCGCGTACCTCGCCTTCCGCCCCGAGCACCCCGCCGCCCGGCTCACCGAGGACGACGAGACCCGGCTGCGCGCCCTGCTCGAACGGCACGGCGCCCGCGACTCCCTCGGCCACTTCGCGCTCCGCCGCGACAAGGGCGTCGTCTTCTCCCCCAGTGGCAAGGCCGCCGTCTGCTACCGCGTCGTCTCCGGCGTCATGCTCGCCAGCGGCGACCCCATCGGCGACGTCGAGGCATGGCCCGGCGCCATCGAACGCTTCATGGACGAGGCCAAGGCCCACTCCTGGACCCCCGCCGTCATGGGCTGCTCCGAGACCGGCGGCCAGGTCTGGACCCGCGAGACCGGTCTCGACGCCCTCGAACTCGGCGACGAGGCCATCGTCGACGTCGCCGACTTCTCCCTCTCCGGCCGCGCGATGCGCAACGTACGGCAGATGGTCAAGCGCATCGAGCGCAACGGCTACACCACCAAGGTCCGCCGCGTCCGCGACCTCAGCGACGGCGAACTCGCCCGGATCCGGCGCGCCGCCGAGGACTGGCGCGGCACCGACACCGAGCGCGGCTTCTCCATGGCCCTCGGCCGCATCGGCGGCCCCGGCGACGGCGACGCGGTGATAGCGACCGCCCACAAGGACGACTCCGACTCCCCCGGCGATCCCGACCGGCCCGGCGGCACCAGCGGGCCCGGCGCCGCCGCCGACTCCCCGTACGGCGACCTGAAGGCGATCATCCACTTCGTCCCGTGGGGCTCCGACGGCATGTCCCTCGAACTCATGCGCCGCGACCGGTCCGCCGACCCCGGCATGAACGAGCTCCTGATCGTCGCCGCCCTCCAGCAGGCGCCCCGGCTCGGCATCACCCGGATCTCCCTCAACTTCGCCATGTTCCGCGCCGCCCTCGCCCGCGGCGAGAAGATCGGCGCCGGCCCCGTTCTGCGCATGTGGCGCGGACTGCTCGTCTTCCTCTCCCGCTGGTTCCAGATCGAGTCCCTGTACAAGTTCAACGCCAAGTTCCAGCCACGCTGGGAGCCGCGTTTCGTCGTCTACCGCAAGAGCAGCGATCTGCCCCGCATCGGCTTCGCCGCCATGCAGGCCGAAGGCTTCGTGAACCTCTCCCTGCCCATCCCCCGGTTCCTCGCCCGCCGCTTCCGCCGCGACGACTCCGGGCCCCGCGCCCACCGCACCCCGGGCCCCGCCGAACAGGAGATCCGCGCAGCCTGAAACGCGGCCGGAAACCACCCCCTACGCTGGAAGCATGAGTACGAAGATCGACCGGGGCACGGTGCCCGGCCTGCCGGAGTGGGACCGCTGCGCGGTCATGGGCGTCGTCAACGTGACCCCCGATTCCTTCTCCGACGGCGGACGCTGGTTCGACACCACCGCAGCCGTCAAGCACGGCCTCGACCTCGTCGCCCAGGGCGCCGACCTCGTCGACGTCGGCGGCGAGTCCACCCGCCCCGGCGCGCCCCGCGTCGACGAGGACGAGGAACTGCGCCGGGTCCTGCCCGTCGTCCGCGGCCTCGCCGCCGAGGGCGTCACCGTCTCCGTCGACACCATGCGCGCCACCGTCGCCGCCCAGGCCGTGGCCGCGGGCGCCGCCCTCGTCAACGACGTCAGCGGCGGCCTCGCGGACCCCGGCATGGTGCCCGCCGTCGCCGCCGCCGAGGTCCCCTTCGTCGTCATGCACTGGCGCGGCTTCAGCGACACCATGAACAGCCGGGCCGTGTACGAGGACGTCGTCGGCGAGGTCGTCGCCGAGATCCGCACCCGCATGGAGGCCGTCGTCGACGGCGGCATCGCCCCCGAGCGGCTCGTCGTCGACCCCGGCCTCGGCTTCGCCAAGCTGGCCCCGCACGACCTCGCGCTCGTCGCGCACCTCCCCGAGCTGCGCGCCCTCGGCCGGCCCCTGCTCGTCGCCGCCTCGCGCAAGCGGTTCCTCGGCCATGTCCTCACCACCCACGAGGGCGCCGCCCCGCCGCCCGCGCGCGAGCGCGACGCCGCGACCGCCGCCGTCTCCGCCCTGGCCGCCCACGAGGGCGCCTGGGCCGTCCGGGTCCACGAGGTACGGGCCACCGCCGACGCCGTACGGGTCGCCAGAGCCGTCGAAGGAGCCCGATGACCGGCGGGCGCGACGAGGAACGGGACGGCGCCTGGGGCGACGGCCGGGCCGCGGGCCGAGCGGCGGACCGGGCGGCGGACCGGGCGGCGAGCCGGGCCGCGGACCGGGCCGCCGTCGAGGCCGCCAACACCGCCTTCTACGAGGCCGTCGAACGC
Organism: Streptomyces sp. NPDC046203; assembly: GCF_040646255.1. NCBI lineage: Bacteria > Bacillati > Actinomycetota > Actinomycetes > Kitasatosporales > Streptomycetaceae > Streptomyces > Streptomyces sp. NPDC046203. The sequence continues at coordinate 70,018 of NZ_JBEYZX010000031.1, forward strand.
GGCGACTTCGACGCCGTCAGCGACCTCTGGCTCGACGACGGCGCCACCCCCGTCTCCTGCGTCCACCCCGGCTGGCCCGTCCTCAGCGGCCGCGGCGAGGTGCTCCGCTCGTACGCCCTGATCATGGCGAACACGGACTACATCCAGTTCTTCCTCACCGACGTCGAGATCTCCCTCACCGCCGACATCGCCCTGGTCACCTGCACCGAGAACATCCTCAGCGGCGGCCCCGCCGAGGACGGCGCCACGCTCGGCCCGCTCGTCGGACAGCTCGTCGTCGCCACCAACGTCTTCCGCCGGACGCCCGACGGGTGGAAGGTGTGGTCCCACCACGGTTCACCCGTCATGCCGGAGACCGAACCAGGTGAAACAGGCGAAACCGGCAAACACGGCGAGCACGGCGGATCCGGCGACGACCGGGGCCACGGCGGCACCCCCGCCTGAGACCTCCGCCCCGTCCGCCGGCCCGGCCGAAGCTTCCGGCAAGCCGTCCCCGACAAGCCCCCACCCCTTCACAAAAGCGCAGGTCAGAGCCGACGAGCCCGCCCCGGGGGCAGCCAGGACGAGAGCCCCCGGACCGGCCGTCCGACCCCGCAGGTAGATTCGACCGAGGAAACCGGCCGTCCGAACAGGCCGCGTGACCACCGCGAAACCAGACACATACGACAGGTACGACAAGGTACGACAGGCAGGAGTGATTCGCGTGGATCGTGTCGCGCTGCGCGGCCTCAAGGCCCGGGGCCATCACGGCGTCTTCCCCAAGGAGCGCGAGGAGGGCCAGACCTTCATCGTCGACGTCACCCTCTGCCTCGACACGCGCCCTGCGGCCGCCGACGACGACCTGACGAAGACCGTCCACTACGGCATCGTCGCCGAGGAGGTCGTGGCCATCGTCCAGGGCGACCCCGTCGACCTCGTCGAGACACTCGCCGAGCGCATCGCCGAGCAGTGCCTCAAGCACGCCGTGGTCCAGGAGGTCGAGGTCGTGGTCCACAAGCCGGACGCGCCGATCACCGTCCCCTTCGACGACGTGACCGTCACCATCACCCGGAGTCGCGCATGAAGAATCCGCAGAGCGATCCCACCGTGCAGCCCGTCCCGGCCGCCGTCACCGCGGCCGTCGACGCCGCCGACGTCACCCTCTCCAACCCCAAGTGGGCCGTCCTCGCCCTCGGCTCCAACCTCGGCAACCGCCTGGAGACCCTCCAGGGCGCCGTGGACGCGCTGGAGGACACCCCCGGCCTCAGGGTCAAGGCCGTCTCCCCCGTCTACGAGACCGAGCCCTGGGGCGTCGAGCCCGGCACCCAGCCCTCGTACCTCAACGCCGTCGTCCTCGTGAAGACCACCCTGCCCCCGTCCTCCCTGCTGGAGCGGGCCCAGGCCGTCGAAGAGGCCTTCGACCGGGTCCGCGACGAGCGCTGGGGCGCGCGCACCATCGACGTCGACATCGTCGCGTACGCCGACGTCGTCTCCGACGACCCCGTACTCACCCTCCCGCACCCGCGGGCCCACCAGCGCGCCTTCGTCCTCGCGCCCTGGCACGACATCGACCCCGAGGCCCAGGTGCCCGGTCACGGCGCCGTCGCCGACCTGCTCGCCGCCGTCGGCCGCGACGGAGTCGTGGCGCGCGGCGACCTGGAACTGCGGCTGCCCGAGTAGTCGTTAGTCTCGTCGAAGACCCCCGTCCACCCGCCCCGACGAAGGACACCCCCGGTGAAACAACTGCGGCTCAAGGTGCTCGCCGGACTGTTCGTCGCCGCCGGCATCCTCTCCTGGGGCGCCACCCGCCTCTGGGACGCGCTCGGCACGCTCCCCAGCGTGCCGCTCGCCGCGCCCATCGTGCTCGCGGTCATCGCCGTCGTCCTCACCGCCACGGCCCTCTCGCTGCGCACCCGCCTCAAGGCCCAGCGCGAGCGCCGTCCCGGCGCCAAGGGCGTCGAGCCCCTGATGGCCGCCCGCGCGCTCGTCTTCGGCCAGGCGAGCGCCCTGGTCGCCGCCCTCGTCGCCGGCCTCTACGGCGGCGTCGGCGTCTTCCTGCTCGGCTCCCTGGACATCCCCGCCCGCCGCGACCAGGCCCTCTACGCGGGCCTCTCCGTCCTCGCGGGCATCGGCGTCATCGCCGCCGCCCTGTTCCTGGAGCGCGTCTGCAAGCTCCCGGAGGACGACGGCAACGACAGCGACCACGACACCCCGGGCCGCGCCCCGGCCTCCTGACCGGCCGGGCCGCGCGCTCACGACGAAGCCCCTGAGGGCCGACCCGGTCGGGTCGGCCCCAGGGGCTTCGGTACGCGTACGGCTCGGCCCGCTCGGCGAGCGGACCCTCGGCTGTCTAGCGCGCGAGTATCAGCGACATGGCCTCGGCGCGCGTGGTCGCGTCACGCAGCTGCCCGCGCACGGCCGAGGTGGTCGTCTTCGCGCCGGGCTTGCGGACGCCGCGCAGGGTCATGCACATGTGCTCGGCCTCGATGACGACGATCACGCCCCGGGCCTCCAGGATCTCCATCAGCGAGTCGGCGACCTGGGTGGTCAGCCGCTCCTGCACCTGGGGACGGCGCGCGAACACGTCCACCAGCCTGGCCAGCTTCGACAGCCCGGTGATCTTGCCCGACTCCGCCGGGATGTAACCGATGTGCGCCACGCCGTGGAACGGGAGGAGGTGATGCTCACATTGCGACGTCAGTTCGATGTCCTTCACGAGGACCATCTCGTCGTGTCCAAGGTCGAAGGTCGTCGTCAGAACGTCCTCCGGCTTCTGCCAGAGGCCCGCGAACAGCTCCTTGTACGCCCGCGCCACGCGCGCCGGCGTCTCGCGCAGGCCCTCGCGGTCCGGGTCCTCGCCGACCGCGATGAGAAGCTCCCGTACGGCGTTCTCGGCGCGCTTCTCGTCGTACTCGCCGATCGTGCCTTCGCCGGTCGGCGTCACCGGGTCGGTCATGTGTGCCTCGTTCCGTCCGTCTACTGACATGGCGCGAAATAGGCCGCGCCCCCACAGGCTAAAACCTGCGGGGGCGCGGCTTCCATTCCGGGGCCCGGCCGCCGGTCTCCCGGCGGCCGGTTCCGGTCCGGTCAGGCGTCGGGAGTGTCCTCCGGGGACACCTCGATCGTCTTGGTGGTGTCCACCGGCGGCGTCGAGGAGGAGCCGTTGGCGCTGTTGGTCAGGGCCAGCTCCTTCGGCGAGAGCACCGGCGGGCGGGTGGAGGGGGTACGGCGGGCCGAGCCGGTCCACGCCGGACGGGCCGGGCGCTTGATGATCGACTCGAAGATCTCGGCGATCTCCTCCTTGCCCAGGGTCTCCTTCTCCAGGAGGGCCAGGACCAGGTTGTCGAGGACGTCGCGGTTCTCGACCAGGATCTCCCACGCCTCGTTGTGCGCGGTCTCGATGAGCTTCTTGACCTCTTCGTCGACCAGCGCGGCGACCTCTTCCGAGTAGTCGCGCTGGTGCGCCATCTCGCGGCCGAGGAAGGGCTCGGTGTTGTCGCCGCCGAACTTGATGGCGCCGAGCCGCTCGGTCATGCCGTACTGGGTGACCATCGCGCGGGCCGTGGCGGTGGCCTTCTCGATGTCGTTGGCGGCGCCGGTGGTCGGGTCGTGGAAGACCAGTTCCTCGGCGGCGCGCCCGCCCAGCATGTAGGCGAGCTGGTCGAGCATCTCGTTGCGCGTGGTCGAGTACTTGTCCTCGTCGGGCAGGACCATGGTGTAACCCAGGGCCCGGCCGCGGGACAGGATGGTGATCTTGTGGACCGGGTCGGAGTTCGGGGAGGCCGCCGCGACCAGGGCGTGTCCGCCCTCGTGGTACGCGGTGATCTTCTTTTCCTTGTCCGACATGATCCGGGTCCGCTTCTGCGGACCGGCGACCACGCGGTCGATGGCCTCGTCGAGCGACGCGTTGTCGATCAGCTTCTTGTCCGAGCGGGCGGTGAGCAGCGCCGCCTCGTTGAGGACGTTGGACAGATCGGCACCGGTGAAGCCGGGGGTGCGACGGGCGACGGCGCCGAGGTCGACGTCCGGGGCGACCGGCTTGCCCTTCTGGTGGACCTTGAGGATCTCCAGACGGCCCTGCATGTCCGGGCGGTCGACGGCGATCTGGCGGTCGAAGCGGCCGGGGCGCAGGAGGGCGGGGTCGAGGATGTCGGGCCGGTTGGTGGCCGCGATGAGGATGACGCCGCCCTTGACGTCGAAGCCGTCCATCTCGACGAGGAGCTGGTTCAGGGTCTGCTCGCGCTCGTCGTGTCCACCGCCGAGGCCGGCGCCGCGGTGGCGGCCGACCGCGTCGATCTCGTCGACGAAGACGATGGCCGGGGCGTTGGCCTTGGCCTGCTCGAAGAGGTCGCGGACGCGGGAGGCGCCGACACCGACGAACATCTCGACGAAGTCGGAGCCGGAGATCGAGTAGAACGGCACTCCGGCCTCGCCGGCGACGGCGCGGGCGAGGAGGGTCTTACCGGTTCCGGGCGGGCCGTAGAGCAGCACACCCTTGGGGATCTTGGCGCCGACGGCCTGGAACTTGGCCGGCTCCTGGAGGAATTCCTTGATCTCGTGGAGTTCCTCGACCGCCTCATCGGAACCCGCGACGTCCGCGAAGGTCGTCTTGGGGGTGTCCTTGGTGATGAGCTTGGCCTTGGACTTCCCGAAGTTCATGACGCGGGAGCCGCCGCCCTGCATCTGGTTCATCAGGAAGAGGAAGACGACCACGATGAGGACGAAGGGCAGCAGGGAGAGCAGAACGGAGACGAAGGGGGACTGCTTCGTCGGAGAGATGGTGTATCCCTCCTTGAGCTGCCCTGCCTCGAACTTCTCCTGGAGCTTGTCGGCCAGGGTGACACCCTGCGTGCCGATGTAGTTGGCCTGGACCTTGCTGCTCTTGTTGATCTGGACACCGTCGACGAGGTCGATCTTGACGACCTGTTCGTCACCGGTGGTGATCTTTGCGGTTTTGACCTGGTTCTTGTCGATCGCCTGGACGACCTTGCCGGTGTCCACCGTCTTGTAGCCCTCGGACGAGCCGACGACCTGCATCAGCACGACCACGGCGAGGACGGCCAGCACGATCCACATGACCGGCCCACGGAAGTATCGCTTCACGTCCATCCATACGGGGCGTAAGCGGCGCCCCGTCCCTCCTGCCCGTAGGTGAATGCTGTTAGGGAAATGCTGCTGAGAAGAGCTGCGGTGTGAAAAAGCTGTTCTTCGGACGGTACCCCAGCATTGTCACCCGCGACCGCCTTCCCATGCTTCAACGGCGGGAAGGCGGTGCGGGTTCCCCGGGGTTCCGGGGGAGTTACGGGGGACTCAGCCGCCGTAGACGTGCGGGGCGAGCGTGCCGACGAACGGGAGATTCCGGTACTTCTCGGCGTAGTCCAGGCCGTATCCCACGACGAATTCGTTGGGGATGTCGAAGCCGATCCACTTCACGTCGATGTCGACCTTCGCGGCCTCCGGCTTGCGCAGGAGGGTGCAGACCTCGAGGGAGGCCGGCTCGCGCGAGCCGAGGTTCGACAGGAGCCACGACAGGGTCAGACCCGAGTCGATGATGTCCTCGACGATCAGGACGTGGCGGCCCTTGATGTCGGTGTCGAGGTCCTTGAGGATCCGGACGACACCGGAGGACTGGGTGCCGGCTCCGTAGGAGGAGACGGCCATCCAGTCCATGGTGACGGGGGAGGACAGCGTGCGCGCCAGGTCCGCCATCACCATCACGGCGCCCTTGAGGACGCCGACGATGAGCAGGTCCTTGCCCGCGTACTCCGCATCGATCTCCGCGGCCAGCTCGGCCAGCTTCGCGTCGATCTCTTCCTTGGTGATGAGGACCGACTGGAGGTCGGTACCCATGTCCTTCTCGTTCACCCGGGTCACTTTCGTTGCAGCTTGCGACTTTGCTGTCAGCCTTGCCGAATGACCAGTCTGCCACCCTGGCGCAGTGCCTCGACGCGGCCGGGCAGATTGATGGCCCCCTGGCCCCGCCATCCGGTGATCAGCCGGTCGACTTCCTCGATGTGCCGGGCGAAGAGGGAACCGGCGGGGGCGCCCTCGGCGATCACGGCGCGGCGCAGGACGCGGCGGCGTACGGCGGGGGGCAGTCCGGAGAGTTTGGCGCATTCGAGACGGCCCGCTTCGTCGCGTACGTCCGCTTCGGCGTGGGCGGCCCAGGAGTCGAGGGCGTCGGCGTCGTCGCGGGAGAGCTGGGCGGTACGGGCGAGCGCTTCGACGACGCCTTTCCCGAGCGCCTTCTCCAGGGCGGGCAGGCCCTCGTGGCGGAGCCGGGAGCGGGTGTAGGCGGGGTCGGTGTTGTGGGGGTCGTCCCAGATGGCGAGTTCCTGGGCGATGCAAGCCTTGCGGACGGTCTGCCGGTCGAGTTCCAGGAAGGGGCGGCGGTAGCGGCCGGCGACGCCGGAGACGGCGGCCATGCCGGACAGGGAGCGGATCCCGGAGCCGCGGGCGAGGCCGAGGAGGACGGTCTCGGCCTGGTCGTCACGGGTGTGGCCGAGCAGGATGCCGGTGGCGCCGTGGCGTTCGGCGGCGGCGTCGAGAGCGGCGTAGCGGGCGTCGCGGGCGGCGGCCTCGGGGCCGACCCGGCGGGCGGCGCCGCCGGTGTAGACGGCTCCGTGGGCGGCGGCGGTGGATTCGGGGCCGACGGTGACAGCGATGGTCAGGGCCGGGTCGAGGCCGAGTGCGGTCATCCGGTCGGCGACTTCGCGGGCGCGCTGGGCGGAGCCGGGCTGGAGGCCGTGGTCGACGGTGATGCCGCCGGCGCGGACGTCGAGTTTGCGGGCCTCGAAGGCGAGCGCGGAGGCGAGTGCCATGGAGTCGGCGCCGCCGGAGCAGGCGACGAGCACGAGCGGGTGCTCGCCAGGGGACGCGCCGGGGGGAGGGGTGGTCTGGTGCTCGGTGAGAACGTCGTGGAGTACGCGGCGGACCGCCAGGCGTATCGCCGCGACCGCAGGATGGGGACCCATGTCCGGTGCCCTTCGTGATGAGTGTGGGGTGCCTCGGTCGGAGTCTTAACGGCCGGAGGTGGGGGTTCGGTCACTCGCTTCGGTCACTCAGAGTGCGTCGATGGTGACAGAATCCGGTCGTTGCCCGAGCATTGCACGCCTCACCCGCCGTCTACGGTCCCTCGGATGGGTGATTGGCGGGGTGTGCGGGGTACCCCGGTGGCCTGGAGGGCCGTGGGGTGCGTCCCTTCCGCCTTCCGCCTTCCGCCTTCCGGTCCTGGCGTCCGCCGTCCGTTGAGCGCGTCCGTCGGCCGCCGTCCGTTGAACGCCGTCCGCCGCGGGTCCCTCGTCCCGCCGCGTGCGTACGCCGGACTCCGTACTCCCGTGTTCCGTTGCTCCGTACTCCGGTCTACGAGTCTGCCTTACGGTGCACGCGCGTCACCCAGTCGGCGGGCCGGGCGATCTCGGACTTGGTGGGGAGGGTGTTGGGGGAGGTCCAGACGCGGTTGAAGCCGTCCATGCCGACCTGGTCGACGACGGCGCGGACGAAGCGCTCGCCGTCGCGGTACTGGCGGAGTTTGGCGTCGAGGCCGAGGAGCTTGCGCAGGGCGAGGTCGAGGCGGGAGGCGCCGCGGGCGCGGCGCTGCTGGAACTTCTCGCGGATCTCGGCGACGGAGGGCACGACGTCGGGGCCGACGCCGTCCATGACGAAGTCGGCGTGGCCTTCGAGGAGGGACATGACGGCGGTGAGACGGCCGAGGATCTCGCGCTGTTCGGGGGTCTGGACGAGTTCGACGAGGGTGGGGCCGGGCTCGCCCTGTTCGCCCTCGGGGCGGTTGCCGCCGGCGAGGACCTGGGCGGCCTCGCGGAGGCGTTCGACGACGGTGGCGGGGTCGACGTCGGTGGCGGCGAGGAAGGCCTGGATCTCGCCCTGGAGGTGGTCGCGCAGCCAGGGGACGGCGGTGAACTGGGTGCGGTGGGTCTCCTCGTGGAGACAGACCCAGAGGCGGAAGTCGCGGGGGGCGACCTCCAGCTCGCGTTCGACGTGGACGATGTTGGGCGCGACGAGCAGCAGCCGGCCGCCGCCGCCCGCGGCGGCGGGCAGATCGCGGGTGGCGGGGGCGAAGGTCTCGTACTGGCCGAGGATGCGGGAGGCCAGGAAGGACAGCAGCATGCCGAGTTCTACACCGGTCACCTTGCCGCCGACGGCGCTGAGGACGGCGCCGCCGGGGGTGGTGGAGCGCCGTTCGCGCATCTTGTCGAGGAGCGGGGTGAGGAGTTCGCGGAAACCGGCGACGTTGGCCTTGACCCAGCCGGCCCGGTCGACGACGAGGACGGGGGTGTCGGCGTAGTCGCCCGGGTCCCGGCCCTCGGGGAACATCCGGGTGTAGGCGCGGACGTGTTCCTCGGCGGCCTTCGCGTGCTCGCGGAGCTCGGCGACGACACGGCGGGCCTCGTCGCGGCCGACTTCCGGGCCGGGCCGGACCAGGCGGGTCGCCGTCGCGACGGCGAGGTTCCAGTCGACCATCCCCGATGTGCCTGCACCACCGATGCTCGTCATGCGTCAACGGTACGTTCTCGGCGCGTATTCGGTGAGGGTTCGGGCGCCGGTTCGGGGACGGTTCCGGGACGGGCGGGCCACGGGCTCGGGGGTGTCCCGGGGTGGGGATCAGGGTTCGTTCGGGGGCGGGTCGGGGGTCGCCGGGCGCCGGGGCGGGGAAGGGTCCTTCCGGGTGCCCCGCATCCGGCCGGGCCGGGCCGGATGCGGGGCCGGTGCGGGGTCAGTGCGGGGTCAGTGCGGCTGCTGCTTCTTGCCGGGCCCGGTGGTCCCGGCGGGCCCCGCGGCGGCTCCGACGGGCCGGGTCAGGGCGGCGGCGAGCCGGTCGAGGGCGGACTGGGCGGCGTCGGGCGCGCTGGTCCTGCCGGTGAGGAAGGCGAAGGCGAGGAGGCGGCCGTCGGCGGTGACGACGGTGCCGGCGAGGGTGTTCACGCCGGTGAGGGTGCCGGTCTTGGCGTGGACGAGGCCCGCGCCCTCGGCGGCGGAGCCGGCGGTGGCGTCGAAGCGTCCGGCGAGGGTGCCGCTGAAGCCGCCGACGGGCAGTCCGGTGAGGACGGTCCGCAGAGTGGGGCGGGCCGGGTCGGCCGCCCGGGTGAGGACGCCGGTGAGCAGGGCGCCGGTGACCCGGTCGGCGCGGTCGAGTCCGCTGCCGTCCGCGAAGCGGGTGCCGGCCAGCGGGAGGCCGAGGCGGCCGAGTTCGTCGTGGACGGCCTGCTGCGCCCCGGCGAAGCTCGCAGGCCGGTGGTGGGCGAGGGCGGTCTGCCGGGCGAGGGCTTCGGCGAGGTCGTTGTCGCTGTGGGTGAGGGTGCGTTCGACGAGGTCGTCGAGGCTCGCGGAGTCGGTACGGGCGAGCGGGCGGGCGCCCTTGGGGGCCTTCGCGGGCCGGGGGTCGCCCTGGACGGTGAGGCCGGCTTCCTCCAGGAGGCCGGCGAAGGCGGTGGCGGTGTCGCCTGCCGGATCGGCGCTGCGCGGCGCGGGGCCGTGGTGGCTGTGGTCGAGCCGGCCCTCGTCGGTCATGAGGGCGGTGACCGGGGAGATGTTCTCGTTCGGCCCGATGGGGTGCAGGACGGGGCCCTGGTAGAGGCTGGTGTCGTAGGCGAGGCGTACGGACTCGGGGGCCTCGGCACCCGCCGTACCGGAGGCTGTCGTTCCGGAGGCCGGGGCGCCGTTGCCTGAGGCGCCGGAGGTCCGGGCGCCGGAGGCCTTCACGGCGCGGGCCGTGGCCTCGGCGAGGGCCTTGAGCCGGGTGCGGTCGAGCGTGGGGTCGCCGCCGCCGACGAGGGTGACGGTGCGTCCGTCGGGGCTGGCGACCGTGGTGGTGGCGATGCGGTGCCGGGGGCCGAGGGCGGACAGCGCGGCGGCCGTGGTGGCGATCTTGATCGTGGACGCGGGCGTCATCGGAGTGCTCGCGCCCTCGCCGTACAGCCGCTTGCCGGTGGTGGCGTCGACGACGGTCGCGGTGCGCAGCGGCCCGAGGCCGGGATCGGCGAGCAGGGGGGTGAGCGCGGCGGCGAGGGCGGCGGGGTCGTCGCCCGGCCGGGTGATCGTCGAGGAGGGGGCGTTGCCGTGGCTGCCGGGCCCGCCGGTGGTGCCGAGGGCGCCGAGCACGGCGGGTGCGCTGGGAGCGGGCGCGGGCCGGTGCGGGTCGGCGGCGGCCCGGTCGCCAAAGTGATGTGCGCCACCTCGGACACCGCCGGTGACCGCGCGGTCCCGCTCGGCCTTACGCTGACCGGAGTCCCACGGGCCGGAAGCGGTGACGGCGCCCACGGCCAAGGCCAGGCCGAGCGCGGCGGAACCCGCCACGACCTGCCAGGTTCTCGAATCCGGCATGTGGCGACCAGCCCCTTTCGCGATCAGGTGCATGTGTGAGAGACACTTAATCACCGCGCGTCGTCGCGAGCATTGACATGTGTTGATTCAGGAGGAGATCCACCCGTGGAGTTCGACGTCACCATCGAGATCCCGAAGGGGTCGCGGAACAAGTACGAGGTCGACCACGAGACCGGTCGGATCCGCCTGGACCGCCGCCTCTTCACGTCGACCGCCTACCCGGCGGACTACGGCTTCGTCGAGAACACCCTCGGTGAGGACGGCGACCCGCTGGACGCGCTGGTCATCCTGGACGAGCCGACCTTCCCGGGCTGCCTCGTGAAGTGCCGCGCCATCGGCATGTTCCGCATGACGGACGAGGCCGGCGGCGACGACAAGCTGCTGGTCGTCCCGGCGACGGACCCGCGCATGGAGCACCTGCGCGACATCCACCACGTGCCGGAGTTCGACCGCCTCGAGATCCAGCACTTCTTCGAGGTCTACAAGGACCTGGAGCCGGGCAAGTCCGTCGAGGGCGCCGACTGGGTCGGCCGCGTCGAGGCCGAGGCCGAGATCGTGAAGTCCTACGAGCGCTTCAAGGAGCAGGGCGGCCACTGACGGTCCCCCGGCTCATCGCGAAGGGCGGCGCACCTGCTGAGGTGCGCCGCCCTTCGCGCGTACATACTGGGCATCAGCCGAACCGGAATGGGATCCGGCGGTACGGGTACCAGGCCAAAATGAGGGCGGACAGAGTGGTGGCGGAACCGGAGGGGCCCGACGAGGCGCCGGAGGACCGGAAGCCGCAATCGGACGAGGCGCGCAGCGCGTTCGTTCCCCCGGTCGGGGTGGAGACACCGGAACCGGTGGAGGACGAGCAGCATCCGACGTCCGAATTCGCGCTGCCGAGCGGTTTCGCGCCGGAGCCCGCGCCGTCCGCGCCGGAGCAGGAAGGTTCCGCCTTCGCGAAACCGTCGACCTATTCGACGAAGTCCTCTCCGCCCGCCTTCACTCCCGCGTACGGCATACCGCTGGTGCGGATGTCGGAGGACGCGCCCTGGCAGGACCGGATGCGGACCATGCTGCGGCTGCCGCTGGCCGACCGGCCGGTGCCGGAGACGGTGCACGCGGAGGACGAGGCGGGGCCGTCGGTCGCCCGCGTCTTCGACCTGACGCTGCGTATCGGCGAGCTGCTGCTCGCGGGCGGCGAGGGCGCGGAGGACGTCGAGGCGGCGATGTTCGCGATCTGCCGCTCGTACGGGCTCGACCGCTGCGAGCCGACGGTGACGTTCACGCTCCTGTCGATCACCCATCAGCCGTCGCTGGTGGACGACCCGGTGACCGCGAACCGCACGGTGCGGCGCCGGGGCACCGACTACACCCGGCTCGCGGCGGTGTACCTGCTGCTCGCCGACATCGCCGACCCGGACCACGACGTACCGCCGGAGGAGGCGTACCGGCGGCTCGCGGAGATCCGCCGCAACCGGCACCCGTACCCCGGCTGGGTGCTCACGGCCGCGGCCGGAGTACTGGCGGGCGCGGCGTCGGTGCTGCTCGGCGGTGGTCCGACGGTGTTCTTCGTGGCGGCGCTCGGCGCGATGCTCGGCGACCGGCTGGCGTGGCTGTGCGCGGGTCAGGGGCTGCCGGAGTTCTACCAGTTCCTCGTCGCGGCCATGCCGCCGGCGGCGATGGGGGTGGCCCTGACGGTGCTGCACGCCGATCTGCGGCCGTCGGCGGTGATCACCGGTGGACTGTTCGCGCTGATCCCGGGGCGGGCGCTGGTCGCGGCCGTCCAGGACGGTCTGACCGGCTTCTACATCACGGCCTCGGCCCGGCTCCTCGAAGTCGGGTACTTCTTCGTCGCGATCGTGGTGGGCGTGCTGTCGGTGCTGTACCTGGCGGTGCAGATCGGGGCGCCGCTGAACCCGGAGGGCGTGCTGCGGCCGGTGGAGCGGCCGGTGGTGCAGATCCTGGCGTCGATGGTGCTGTGCGCGACCTTCGCCATCCTGTTGCAGCAGTCGCGGGCGACGGTGCTGTTCGCGACGCTGAACGGCGGGGTCGCCTGGGTGATCTACGCGTCGATAGCGGTGACGGCGGGCGGGTCCGCGGTCGTGGCGACGGCGGTGGCGGCCGGTCTGGTCGGTCTGTTCGGCCAGCTGATCGCCCGCTACCACCACACCTCGTCGCTGCCGTACGTGACGGCGGCGATCGGTCCGCTGCTGCCCGGTTCGGCGACGTACTTCGGTGTCCTCGCGATAGCCCAGAACAACCTGGACGCAGGCTTCACCTCGCTGGCAAAGGCGGCGGCGCTGGCGCTGGCGATCGCCATCGGGGTGAACCTCGGAAGCGAACTGGCCCGCATGTTCATGCAGGCGCCGGGCGCGGCGGCGGCCCGCCGGGCGGCGAAGCGGACCCGAGGCTTCTGACCTCGGACGCGACGCGATACGGCGGTGGCCCGGCACCCCTCGTGGGGTGCCGGGCCACTGTCGTGTCGCGTTGTGTGTTGCGTCGTGTTTGTGTCGCGTCGCGTCGTGTCCGGGGACTGTCCGCGGGTGCGGGGCCGGTCTCTCAGCGCTTGGCGTGGCGGCCGTGCTCCTGCGGCGGGTTCTGGGGGCCGTCGGTGCCGTGGGTGCCGTGGGTGCCGTACGTCCCCTGGTCTCCGTACGTGCCGTGAGCGTCGTATGTGCCCTGGCTGCCGTAGGTGCCCTGATCGCCGTACGTGCCGTGGTTGCCGTAGGTGCCCTGGTCGCCGTAGGCACCGTGGGCGTCGTACGTGCCCTGGCTGCCGTAGGTGCCCTGATCGCCGTACGTGCCGTGGTTGCCGTAGGCGTCGTAGGCACCATGGGTGCCCTGGTCTCCGTACGTGCCCTGGTTGCCGTAGGCGTCGTAGGCACCATGGGCGCCCTGGTCGCCGTACGTGCCCTGGTCACCGTGGGTGTCGTGGGTGTCGGGGGCGTCGGGCGTCTGCGGCGCGGGGTTCTTCTTGGCCTGGGCGCGGGCGCGCAGGACCTCGATGGCGACCGGGACGACGGAGATCAGCACGATCCCGACGAGGATCAGCTCGATGTGCTTGTTGACGAACTCGATCTTGCCGAGCGCCGAGCCGAGCAGCGTCACGCCGGCGCCCCACAGCAGACCGCCGATGAGGTTGAAGACGATGAAGGAGCGGTAGTTCATCCGGCTGACGCCGGCGATGATCGGCGTGAAGGTGCGGACGATCGGCACGAAGCGGGCCAGGATCAGCGACTTCGGGCCGTGCTTCTCGAAGAACTCGTGCGCCTTCTCGACGTTCTCCTGCTTGAACAGCTTGGAGTCGGGGCGCTTGAAGAGGGACGGGCCGACCTTGCGGCCGAAGAGATAGCCGACCTGGTCGCCGAGTACGGCCGCCGCGACCACCATCGCGCACACCGCCCACAGCGGGGTGTCCAGCTTGTTCGTGGTGACGAGCAGGCCGGTGGTGAAGAGCAGCGAGTCACCGGGCAGGAAGAAGCCGATGAGCAGTCCCGACTCGGCGAAGACGATGACGAGGACGCCGATCAGGCCGAAGGTCTGGATCAGATAGTCCGGGTCCAGCCAGCTCGGTCCGAGGGCAAGCGTGTTCACGGGTTCCGGACTCCTGCGGTCGGTGGGGGCGGGGGTGGGCGCGGGGCCTGCGCCGGATTGTCGTACAGACGGCCCCATCCACGCTATCAACGCGAAGTGAACACCCTCGGTTCCAGCGGTCGGCGCCCGGGGGCCCGAAGATCGGCGCGGGGTGGGGGCGGGCGCCGGCGCGGGGGCCGGGTGCGGGGCAAGGGCCGGAAAGGGTAGATCCGGCGGGCGATCCGGGGTGCCTCAGGGGGGACTCAGGGACGTATGGGGGCTTTCCCGGATGCGTACGATCTTGGCGAAAGCCAAGCTTGAAGCAGGAAAAGCAGGGGCCAGGAGGTACATACGCATGGGCATCGAGGAGTACGGCGGCGGTCAGACGTCCCAGTCGGACGTGCTGGTGGTGACCACCAACGACGTGCCGGGGTACGAGGTCAAGCAGGTCATCGGCGAGGTCTTCGGGCTGACCGTCCGCTCGCGGCACATCGGCAGCCAGATCGGCGCCGGGCTGAAGTCGCTGGTCGGCGGCGAGCTGAAGGGTCTGACGAAGACCCTGGTGGAGACCCGCAACCAGGCGATGGAAAGACTCGTGGAACAGGCGCGGGCGCGCGGCGCGAACGCGGTCCTGATGTTCCGCTTCGACGTCACGGAGGCCGCCGACGTCGGCACGGAGGTGTGCGCCTACGGCACGGCCGTGGTGATCGCGCCGCGCGCCTGATCCGTCCGAACAGAGTCGGGCCGGGGACCGCGCGGGGTCCCCTCGGACTCGGGATGGGGCGGGTCCAGGGGGCCGCTCGGACTCAGGGCGGGGCGGGCGAAGCCGGAGGTCCGCATCGGGGCCGCGTCGGGTCCGCGCCCCGGCGGGCGATGGGCCCGTCCGGGGGCCCGGCCCGGCAGCTGTCCACGGCGCCACTCCGGGCCGCCCGGCGGCGCGGGTGGGTCGGAGTGGCGCGCGTTGGACGGGACCGTGGCGCCCCGACGCTCGCGGTGTTGTGGGGGGGGGGGGCCCCCCCACCCCCCCCCCACGGCGGGGGGGGCGGAGCGCGCCCCCCGCCGGCACCGCCCCCCCGCGCCCCCCCCCACCAAAACCCCCCCCC
>NZ_JBEYZX010000032.1:0-84914 GCF_040646255.1 Streptomyces sp. NPDC046203
GACAACCAGGGCCGCCGCCAGACCTCCTTCGCGGGCGCCCCCGCGCCCGCGCCCGCGCCCGCGCCCGCGCCCGCGCCCGCCGCTCTGACCAGCGCGCCCGACCCGCCCTCGGGCGAGGCCAACTCCACTCGCCTCAGGGGGGTTTACCTCAGTGCCGCGCACCGGGCCGACATGATCGACTGTGCGCTCGGGATACGACCGAGGGATACGACCGAGGGGGTCGGATGAGAGTCCGGATCGGGTACGTGGCGTGGATCGTGGGCGTGGTGCAGTTCTTCGTCGTCCACGCGATCGTCGAGTCGGCGTGGGCCACGCCGTACAGCTGGGCGCGCAACAACATCAGCGACCTGGGGAACGCGCTGTGCGCCATACAGCAGCAGCCCGAGCCCCGGTACATCTGCTCACCCGAACACGCCCTGATGAACGGGTCGTTCATCGCGTTGGGTGTACTTTTCCTGGCCGGTGGCGTCCTGATGGGCGGGGCGCTGTGGTGTCGGGGGCCGCTCGCCGCCGTGTCCCGGGTGCTGCTAGCCGGAGCGGGCGTGGGGTTCGCGCTGGCCGGGCTGTTTCCCGCCGACGTCCATGAGAACCAGCACGTCCTGGGCGCCCTCTTGATCATGGTGTTGGGCAACACCGGTCTGGTGCTGGCGGGTTACGCCCTGGAGAGGAGCGCTCCGGCGGCGCTGCGGTGGGGTGGTACGGCGCTGGGTGTCGTGGCGATCGCGGGGTTCGGGCTGTTCCTGTCCCGCCACTACCTGGGCCTCGGCCTCGGCGGCATGGAACGGGTCGCCGCGCTGCCCCTGCTGGTCTGGACGGTGGCGATCGGCGTCCACGGCCTCACCCGCCGCGCGACGGATCCACACGCTACGGATCCGCGCGGGACGGTAACGGCAGGGCGATGACGGCAGGACGGTGACGGCAGGGTGGCTTCGGCAGAGTCGTGACGGCAAGCCAAGGGCAGCGGGGGGCGACGGCCGCGAGGCCCGGGCCCTGGCCGCCGCCCGCACATAGGGCCTTCGCCACTCAGGGCATCCGGGGGCGCACGCCGGAAGGCAGGCCCCGCCCCCGGAACCGCCACCTTCCCGCCAACCCGCCGCCCCGAAGCGGCCGTTCCGCCGTCTAGCGCAGAGCTTCGGCGACCTCGCGGGCCGCGTCCACGACTCTCGGGCCGACCCGTTCCGGCACCGCGTCCGTGAGCATGACGACGCCGACGCTGCCCTCGATGCCGGTCACGCCGAGCAGCGGGGCGGCGGCGCCGCTCGCGCCCGCCTCCAGTTCGCCGTGGGTGAGGGTGAAGCCGGACTCGGCGAGTTCGCCCTGCCGGGCGGAGAGGATCGCGCGGCCGGCCGCGCCCCGGTCCAGCGGGTGGCGGAAGCCCGCCCGGTAGGCCACGTGGTAGTCGGTCCACGTCGGCTCGACGACGGCGACGGCGAGCGCCTCCGCCCCGTCGACCAGGGTCAGATGGGCCGTCGCCCCGATGTCCTCGGCGAGCGAGCGCAGCGCGGGCAGCGCGGCCTCGCGCACCAGGGGGTGCACCTGCCGCCCGAGGCGCAGGACCCCGAGGCCGACCCGGGCGCGGCCGCCGAGGTCGCGGCGGACGAGGGCGTGCTGTTCGAGCGTGGCCAGCAGACGGTAGACGACGGTGCGGTTGACGCCGAGTCGGTTGGACAACTCGGTGACGGTCAGGCCGTGGTCGGTGTCGGCGAGCAGTTTGAGGACTCGAAGTCCCCGGTCGAGCGTCTGGGAGGTCTCCGCGGTCACGACGCCCTCTCCTTCGGAGTGAGTGACAGCGGGCGGCGCTCACGGGGACGCGGCACCGGTCCCATCGGCGACGCACGTCAGCGGCCGCCGGCAGGACGGGTGTACACCGGCTGCGCTCCGTGGCGGCGTTGCCACGGGGCGGTTGCTTGAGCCGGGAGAGTAGCGATCCGCTCCGCTCAGCGGAAGACCTCGTCCAGAATCCGGGCGTGTGCGACCTGATACGCGCGGTTCGGGACCTAAGTCGCCTGAACAAGGGACTTTGGCGGACAACGGCGCCCGGTTTGACCTCGTAACGTAGGGCTTGTGCGAGGCCGACCGTGGGGGCCGTGCCTTGCCATGGGTGAGGCCCGTACGCCATCGGCGTACGGGCCTCACTCGCTGTTCGTGGAGGAGGTCGCCACGAGGTCTCCACCCCGGGGCTCACCCCACAGGCCACCCGGCGGATCACCCCGGGATCTCCCCGCGGCTCACCCCGAGGACTCCCCGCGGATCACCCCGAGGACTCCCCGCGGATCACCCCGGGGACTCCCCCACACAGGCACAGGTCACCCCGCGGCTCGCCCAGGGATCACCCTGGGCTCACCGCATCCGGGTGGCCCACTCCTGCACCTTCTTGATCCGTTCCCGGATCTGCCCTGCGGTCGCCTCCGCGCTCGGCGGTCCGCCGCACACCCGGCGCAGCTCGGTATGGATCACCCCGTGCGGCTTGCCGCTCTGGTGCACATACGCGCCGACCATGGTGTTGAGCTGCTTGCGCAGTTCGAGCAACTCCTTGTGGGAGACGATGGGCCGCCGTTCCGCCGGGAGTTCGATCAGGTCGGCCTCGCTGTCCGGCTTCTTGCGGCTGTGCGCGATCTGCCGGGCCTGCCGCTTCTGGAGCAGCAGCTGCACCTGGTCGGGTTCGAGCAGCCCGGGGATGCCGAGGTAGTCCCGCTCCTCCTCGCTGCCGGGGTGGGCCTGCATGCCGAACTCGGCGGCGTTGTAGAGCACCCGGTCGAAGACGGCGTCGGACTCCAGCGCCTCGAAGGGCAGCATGTCCTGCTCGCCGGTGTCCTCGTCCTGCTGCCGCTCGGCCTCGGCCATCTCCTTCTCGGACTCGGCGTACGGGTCCTCCTCGCCCTCCTTCTTCGGCCGGTCGAGGACGTGGTCGCGTTCGACCTCCATCTCGGTGGCGAAGCCGAGCAGGCTGGGGATGGTGGGCAGGAACACGGACGCGGTCTCGCCGCGCCGGCGGGAACGCACGAAGCGGCCGACGGCCTGGGCGAAGAACAGCGGGGTCGAGATCGTCGTCGCGTACACGCCGACCGCGAGCCGGGGTACGTCGACGCCTTCCGACACCATCCGGACCGCGACCATCCAGCGGTCGGTGTTCTCGCTGAACTCGTCGATGCGGTTCGAGGCACCGGTGTCGTCGGAGAGCACGACGGTGGCCTTGGTGCCGGTGATCTCGCGGATCAGCTTGGCGTAGGCCCGCGCGGAGTCCTGGTCGGAGGCGATGACCAGGCCGCCGGCGTCCGGGATCGACTTCCTGACCTCGGTCAGCCGCTGGTCGGCGGCGCGCAGCACGTTGGGCATCCAGTCGCCGCGCGGGTCGAGGGCGGTACGCCAGGCCTGCGAGACAGCGTCCTTGGTCAGCGGCTCGCCGAGGCGGGCCTCGATCTCGTCGCCGGCCTTGGTGCGCCAGCGCATGTTGCCGCTGTAGGAGAGGAAGATGACCGGCCGGACGACTCCGTCGCCCAGGGCGTTGCCGTATCCGTACGTGTAGTCCGCGGACGAACGCCGGATGCCGTCGTTGCCCTCCTCGTAGGTCACGAAGGGGATCGGGTTGGTGTCGGAGCGGAAGGGCGTGCCGGTGAGGGCGAGCCGCCGGGAGGCGGGTTCGAACGCTTCCAGGCAGGCCTCGCCCCACGACTTGGAGTCGCCGGCGTGGTGGATCTCGTCGAGGATGACGAGGGTCTTGCGCTGCTCGCAGCGGTTGCGGTGGAGCATGGGGCGCACACCGACACCGGCGTAGGTGATGGCGACCCCGTCGTATTCCTTGCTGAGCGGCCCGGCGCTGTAGTCCGGGTCGAGCTTGATGCCGACGCGCGCCGCCGCGGCCGCCCACTGCTTCTTCAGGTGCTCGGTGGGGGCGACGACCGTGATCTGCTGCACCACATGGTGGTGCAGCAGCCACGACGCGAGGGTCAGGGCGAAGGTGGTCTTGCCGGCGCCGGGCGTGGCGACCGCGAGGAAGTCACGGGGCTGCTCCTGGATGTACTTCTCCATCGCGCCCTGCTGCCAGGCACGCAGCTTGTTGGCGGTGCCCCAGGGGGCTCGTCCGGGGAAGGCGGGAGAGAGGTGATGGGAGGCGGTGGTAGTAGTCACGATCTCCGGTTCGACGCTCGTCCAGATATGACAACCGGGCCACCTTACCGGTGCCGCCACCCCGATCCGGAACGCGCGAGCCGGTGCCGAGGGCTCTTGAGAGAGTCCTCACACGGCCGGGCAAAGGCCTTGCAATCGCCCCGCTATGTCCTCTATATCCGCCACTTTTCCGCTCGCTACGCCCACGACCAGGTCATATGCCGCATCGAGGTCCGCGTGCCGGAGATCGATCCCGTTGACGGCGAGGAAGGTGGCCGCCGCGAGCCAGGCGGCGCGCTTGTTCCCGTCGACGAAGGGGTGGTTCGAGGCGAGGGCGTGCAGCAGGACGGCGGCCTGCTCGTACGGGCCGGTGTACGCGCTCTCGCCGAACATGCGGGCGCGCGGCCGGTGCACCGCGGACTCCAGCAGCCCGGGCGCGCGCAGCTCCGGGTCGCCCTCGCCGGTGAAGGCAATCCGGGCGATGTCCCGGACTTCGGCGACGGTGAGGAACCGGGTCGTGTCCGGTGTCACGCTCCGGGTCCGGGTCGTGTCCGGCGCCGTGTTCCGCATCGTGTCTGGCGTCTCCATCGTGCTCATTCCCCGAGCCTCCGCAGCAGGCTCTGGTGGCGCTGCGCGAGCCCCGTCGCCGCGACACGCGTGCGCGTGGCCTCGTCGGCCACGTAGCGCCGTACGGCCTCGGCGGCCAGCTCTTCGACGCCGACGCCGCGGGCGTCGGCGAGATCGGCGAGGGCGGGGGTGACGGTCAGCGTCACGGTGTCAGGGTTCACCCGGTCACGGTTCACCCGCCGATCGTAGGCGGGGGTACGGGGTGGGAGCGACGGGGTTTCCGGGCCGGGCGCGGTAGCCGGCCCGGGCTCCCGCCGCAGGTCAGGACCGGGCCAGGACCGGGTCGGGGCCCGGCCGAGGCCCGGCCGAGGCCCGCCCTGGACCCGCCCTGGACCCGCTCAGTCCTTCGCCGGTACGGCCCGCAGCCGGGTCGCGACCCACACGCCGGCCGCCGCCACGGCGGCCATGGGCAGGAAGACGGCCACGAAGGCTCCCGGGTGCGACGAGGGCTCCACCGACGCCATGGCGACGTTCCCCGCCGCTCCGCCGCCGAGCGCCACGAAGGCCGCGCCGCCCGCCACCAGGAGCAGGACGTTGGACAGGCCGTCGGAGATCTGGAGGGCGGCGGAGTTCGTGCCCGCCTCCTCCGGCGGGGACAGCTTCAGCAGCAGCACACTGGTGGAGGAGATCGCGATGCCCATGCCGAAGCAGCCGAAGGCCCAGGCGACCGCCACCACCCAGGCCGGCACACCGTCGATGAGCACGCTCGGCGCCGCCAGGATGCCCAGCGCGATCAGCACCATGCCGCCGACGACCATCGGCTC
The DNA here is from genome assembly GCF_040646255.1 of Streptomyces sp. NPDC046203. Classification (NCBI taxonomy): domain Bacteria; kingdom Bacillati; phylum Actinomycetota; class Actinomycetes; order Kitasatosporales; family Streptomycetaceae; genus Streptomyces; species Streptomyces sp. NPDC046203. Next base: position 5,499 of record NZ_JBEYZX010000032.1, read on the forward strand.
CCGGTACGGCTCGGTGCGCGGCCGGGACTGCACCCACGAGCCGAGGGCCCAGGTCACACCGCCGAGCGCGAGGGAGAGTCCGGCGAGCGTGGGGCTGAGGCCCCGCTCGGTGACCAGCATCAGCGGGATGAAGGACTCGGCCGCGATGAACGAACCGGCGGCGATGCCGCGCAGCAGGATCACGGACGGCAGCCCGCGCGCGGCCCGGGCGGTGCCGCGCGGCAGCAGCCCTCGGATGGCGGGGACGAGCAGCGCCACACCGGCGGCGGCCGGCAGCAGCGACAGCCAGCGCAGTTCCTGGCCCGCGTACTGCAAGAGCCCCGCGCCGAGCGAGATCGCGAACGCGAGGCGGATCCGTCCCCGGTCCCAGCCGGGGACGGGTGCCGTCGGGTCGGCGGGCCCGGACGCGGTCCGGCGTATCGCGGGCAGTGCGAGGGCCAGCGGGAAGACGACGAGGGCGGGGATGCCGATGAACACCCAGCGCCAGCCGAGCTGCTCGGTGATCGTGCCGGAGGCCAGCGGGCCGACGACGGATGGCACGACCCAGCCGGCCGCGAACGCCGCGATCATCGCGGGCCGCAGATGCTCCTCGTACGCCCTGCTGATCACCACGTACAGCGCGACGATCACCAGCCCGCCGCCGAGGCCCTGCACCGCCCGTCCGAGGATGAACAGCCACATCGTCGCGGCCGTGCCGGACATCAGCAGTCCGGCCGCGAAGCAGCTCATGCCGACCGCGAGCGGGGCGAGGGGGCCGGAGCGGTCGGACCACTGGCCGGCGAGGACCATGCCGAAGAGGCTGGTCGTGAAGTACGCGGAGAAGGCGAAGGCGTAGAGGGAGACGCCGTCCAGCTCCTGGGCGGCGACGGGCATCGCGGTGCCGACGGCGGTCGCCTCGAAGGCGATCAGCAGGACGACGGACACGATGCCGATGCTGAGCGCCCGATGAGCCCGGTCCAGCACGGAGCCGCCGCCTTCCGGGAGGGGCGGCAGGGCGGCGGGGGCGGGTGCGACGTCGGCGTCCGCGCCGGCGTCGCGTGGTTCAAGGGCGCTCATACGCCCAAGAGTAAGGGGCGTACGGCGCGATGGCCCCTGTCGGGAGTCGGATCCTCGTCACCCCGATGGTCGTACGACCTCCGGCCCGCGCGACCTGGCCTTATGGCGGGCGCATGGCGGGCGCATGACGGCCCTGTGGCAGCCCGCCCGGATCCGTTGAACGCCCCTCGCCGGGCCCGTAGCGTCGTTCCCGTCACCACCGCGACCGTGTACCCGAGTGGTTCAGGGACTCGCCTGCAAAGCGAGCAACGTCGGTTCGAATCCGATCACGGTCTCCACGCGCCCGGACTCCTGGGCAGGCTCCCTCGAAAGCGGGGAATCCGGGAGTCCGGAACGCCCTCGCCTCCGGCTCTTCCCACCCGCCTCGCCGCCATGCCACAGTCCGGGCATGAGCGATCAAGGAAGACGCAAGCTGGGCAGTGCCCTCGGCGTCGGCATCGCCGTCGGGGTCCTGCCCGGCATCACCCTGGGCGCGGAGACCTTCGACGCGTTCCTCTCCTACGGCTACGCCGTCGTCGTCCTCGTCATCCTCACCCAGCTGATCTTCATCGGCCCCTCCCGCCGCGTCCCGCCGCTCGCGCTCCTGCTCTTCGGCGCCCTCGGCTTCGTCGAGGACGCGCTGATCTGGTGGCTGCTGTCCTGGCTGGGCCCGAAGATCTCCGACCTCCACGTCGAGGGCCTCGGCACAATCCTCCTCGCGGCCCTGATCACCCGCGCGGCGACGCTGCTGGCCTCCCAGCTGACCCGGGGCGGGGAAACCGCCGAGGGCTGAGGGGGGCATGCGGGCGGCCCGTCAGAACGTATCCGAGGACGGGGGCTTGGGAAGCGAGAGCCTGTCGGGGATCCGAGGGGAGTCCTTGCATCCCAGGAGTTTCTGAGTATCCCGCGCCAAAGCGACCACCACCCGGCCCGGCAGGCCCGGCTCTTCCTCGCTGACCCTGTTGCCCATGAACTGAATCTCCAGGGGCATGCCCGCGCGCTGCCCCGGCGCGGAGCCGGCCACGCGGCAAGGGAAGACGATCAAATAACTGTTGCGCACAAAAGGTGTCGAATAAATATCATCCGCGATCTCGCGCATGCCGGATCTCCCTTGAGTCACCATTTCCATGGTGGAGTAAGACCATTTCACTTCGGCGACGACACTCGGGGACGCCTTATCGCTCTTGTACCAGGTCAATCGGCAGCGCTCATAAGGGCCACGAATCTTAATTTTAAATGATTCTGAGTCCCAGCGGCGCGCATCTTCGAGCATGGCATCGCGCAAGCTGGAGGAAGGCGCCGCCGACGCCCTCGCATCATCGCCCAAGCCTCGCTTCAGCGCCTCCACATCTTTGGCACCGAGAGCATCTCGGCACACCTTCATCGATTTCTGCGACGCACTCTCTCCGCCTTGCTTGCCGGGCGCACTTTCACACGCCACAGCCAGAAGGACCGCGGATATCACTGCGGCCGCCTTGATCGCCCTCGAAAGAGTCGACTTCACCGGACCTTCCCTTCGGTGTCAGCGATGTCGGCGACCCCGGCCTTGTAAGAGGACTCCAGATCTCTGATGAGATCCGACTTCTGCGGGGCGCTCAGGTCGAGCGAATCGGCGTAATTCACGAGTGGCCGGACGGCACCCGCCTGCCCTGCCGCGCGGAGGATCCCAATGCCTTTCCGAGCCTCCTCGTCATTCGCGTATTCGTTGTCCTTGAGATATTGAAGTGTGTCCGTGGCGTACGAAGTGTTGACCGCCCCACCCACGTTCTCCACGATCATCGGGACCACTGTGGCCGTGACGACTCCGGCGGCCGGACCCACCAGCGCCCCGGTCCCCAAGCCGACCGCCGCACCGACCAAGCCGCCCACGGCGGCCTTTCGCCATTCGGCGGTCTTCTCCATCTCCAGGTTCCTGGCATCCTCGATGTCCGTGAACTCGGCCCCGATCGCCGTCGCCCGCGACTCGTCGAGGATCCCGTGGACCTTGGCGCCATTGTTCGCGAACTCAATGGCCTTGTCGCTGTCGTCCGCCATCGCGTGGATACCGCTGGCCGTGAACAGCTGCTGGGCCGTCGTCATCGCCCGGTACCCCTCACTGTCGCCCGCGACGACCCTCATGAAGTTGACACTCGCCCCCTGCCCGAAGTCGGTCCGCGCACTCCCGTCACTGCTGTGGGGGAAGAATTCGTCCCGCCCGATGAAGTCCGCCGAGTTACCGAAATTCATCGTGGAGTAGTTGAGGTCGTCGATGTACGCCGCCCCCATGCGGCCCAGGCTGTCGGTCAGCGCCTCATGGCGTTTCATCAGGTCGCCGCCGGAGCCGTAGTCCTCGACCACTTCCTTCATGATCTTCGCGGTGTCGGCGTCGCGGTGCAGGCCCGCACTCGCGTCGTCCCACGCGTGCCCCGTCGTGGCCGCCTCCAGCGCGTGGCCCAGGGCGTCGGGCAGGTAGGTCGCCGAATCGCCGCCGGGGGCCCGCCCCGGGGTGTCGGGGAAGGACTCGTAGTGGTCGTCCTGGAAGAAGTCCAGGTAACTGGTGAAGGACTTGTCCGGGTCGTCCGGGTAGAGGTCCACCGGGGACGTGGACGGGGTGACGGCGGTGTGGTTCACCGAGCCGTCCTCGTTGTAGGCCGTCGGCGGGTCCGCCAGGAAGAACTGCTTCGCCGCCTCCGGGCTGTGGCCGAGCGCTTCCAGGACCGAGACCATCGGGTCGAAGCCGGAGCCGTTGACCCCGGACGGGTTGTACGGGTTCTTCATCCCGTCGTTCAGCGTGTTGTTGCCGAACATGTACGGGTCCTTGGCGTGCAGCTGCGTGACGTGCTCGGCGATCGGCTTGAGAAACGCGGGGCTGTAGTCGCCGTTGCGCAGAATGCCGCCGAGCAGCTGGTACCCGTACGGCGGGTGGTAGTCGTTCTTGCCGAGCGGGATGGGCTCGGTGCCGAGCTTCCGCAGATCCCTGGACCAGCGTTCGGCCCACTGGTCGCCGCCCTGGGTGGCCTGGGCCAGGTTGAGGCCGAGGTTCTTCTGCAGGTCCTGCACATCGGCGACCCGCTGTTTGTCCGGACCGCCGTCGGGGCCCGTGGTGTCCACCGACAGCTGCCCGAAGAACTCCAGCGCCCGCTTCGGGCCCAGCCCGTCGTAGAACGCCCGCGCGAACACCTTGGAACCGCTGTTGTCCGCCAGCAGTTCGTTGAGGCGCTCCAGCTCCTCGTGCGAGAGCCCCTTGCCCTTCTTGGCGAGAGCGAGGGCGCGGTCGGCCTCTTCGGCGTCGAGGCTGGTGTACTTCGGGGCGCTGAAGTTGTGCGGGTCGGTGGTGACGTCCGCCTTCAGCGCGTTGGAGCAGGCGACGTCGGCCTCGTCGCAGGTGTCGAGGATGGCGTCGATGCGCCGCCGTAAGGCGCCGATGGCCTGCTCCTCTTTGCGGACCAGGTCTTGGTGGTCCGGGTCGTTCCGCGCCCCCGGGCCGGCCGTCTCCGCGACCGGGTGGGCCGCTTCCACGGTTCCGTTGAAGCGCACGACCAGCCCCTGGGCCGGGGCCTCGCTGTCGGTGATCTTCTTCAGCTCGTCCTGGGCCTTCTTGAATGCCTCGTACCCCTCGTGAAGGACCTTGTGGATGCCGTCGGCGGACTTGGCCGCGTCGCCGAATTCCTTGGCGGTCTTGTCGATGAAGGGCTTGGCGACCCCGGCATTCGTGCCCTGCCAGTCCTCGTCCTTGGCCTTCGCGGCCATCGTGGTGCGCGCGTCCTCGGCGAGACGGTCCAGCCTGGACTTCATCTCCGCCCAGTCCTCGACCGCCGCCTTGAGTGTGGCGAGCGATGCCCGCATGACACTGTCGTACGTCAGCATGACCGTTCCCCCTACTTCAGGTACTCGTCGATCTTCGACCGGCTGATCGAGGTACGGATGTCCCGGTCGTCCTGGGCATGCAGGGCCGCGCTGTAGTCGAGATGGTTGGAGATGTGGGCGCACGCGTCGACCAGCGTGCGCAGCTGGGAACTCCAGGTCCGCTGCACGGTGTTCATCGCGATGCCCGTGAGGAAGCCGTTGTCCGTCAGATCGCCGCCCGCCTCCTCGGTGGTGGCGCTCGCGTGCCTGCCGTCCCGGGCGAGACGGCCGTGCAGTTCGTAGGCGGCGTGCCCGATGGCGCCGAGGTGGTCCTGCCGGACCTTCAGATCCGCGTCACTGGCGCCACCTCGGGACGGGTCCGTCTGGTTCAGGCGCATCGCGATGCGCTCTCGCGCCGCTTCGCGGGCGGACGCCCATTCCTCGTCGAAAGACATGCCGCTTCTCCCCCGTCCGGCGAATCGTCGCCGTCCGCCGGCGCCCTTCCCCCCGGGCGACCGCGCGCACCGCCCACGCTAATGCAAAGAAATGGCAAGCCAGTTGTCGCCGGAGCGGCTCATGGGCGGCCTGGCCGAATCCAGGGCCCTCGCGAGCGCGGAGGCTTCTGATTTCGCACGGCCGTTCCCCGCTGCGAGCAGGGAGCCCGGCCGGTCGTCCGCCGCACGCGAAACGTCGGCTTCCCTCAAAGCCTGACCGAATCACGCTCTCGACTTTTGCAACTGAAACAAGCCAGAGCACGGAACACGACGGAAAACGCTCCGCCCCGGGCCTTCGGCAGGCCCAGGGCGGAGCGCGTAATTCAGGACTTCAGGGCGTCAAGAGGTGACCACCGCCGCCTGCGGGCGGATCGGGAGGCGGTTGACCGGGCGGCCCGTGGCCGCGCGGACCGCCGAGGCGACCGCGGCCGGCGAGGTGACGACCGGGACCGCGCTCGCGGGCTTGGCGCCGAAGGGGGCGACGACGTCGCGTTCCTCGACCAGCTTGACGATACGGATCTCGGGGGCGTCCAGGGCGGTCGGCAGGGCGTAGCCCGTCAGGTCGGGGTGCCGGACGATGCCCCGGGAGGTGCGGAGGTTCTCGGTGAGGGCCGCGCCGACGCCCTGCGTGACGCCCGCCTCGATCCGGGTGGCCAGCTGGGCCGGGTTGAGGACCCGGCCCACGTCCTGGGCGACGGCCATCTCCACGACCCGTACGGTGCCCAGTTCCACGTCCACGTCCACGACGGCGCGGATGGCGCAGAACGCGAGACCGACGAAGGCGTCGCCCTGGCCCGAGTCGTCCAGCGGCTCGGTGGGGTGCGGGCGGCACTGGGCGGTGGCCCAGAGTTCCTTGCCCTCCAGCGTCTCGGCGACGGTGGTGGACAGCACCCCGTCGTACGAGGTGATGCGGCCGTCGTTGATCTGGAGGAGTTCGGTGGACATGCCGAACGTGTGGGCCAGCGGCTGGAGCAGTTGCGTACGGACCATCTTCGCCGCGCGTTCGACCGCGCCGCCCGAGACCCAGGTGTGCCGACCGTGCGTGGCCGGTCCGGCCGGGGGCTGATCGGTGTCGACCGCGGCCACGTGGACCTCCTCGACCCCCAGCGTCTCCTGGACGATCTGGCGGGCCAGGGTCGCGAAGCCGGAGCCCGCGTCGACGGCGGCGCAGATGACGGTGGCGATGCCGTCGTGGACCCGGACGGTGGCCGTGGAGACCTCGTCGGTGCCCTCGGCGCCGAGCATGTGCACCATGCCGAGGGCGTAGCCGACACCCCGCCGCACCGCGCCGGGATCCCCCGCGCCGTCCGGGCCGCCGGGCAGCAGCCAGTCCTCCTCTGGGGCGTCCATGGGGAGTTCGGGCAGCGGGAAGTCCCGTACGGCGGCGAGGAGTTCGGCGACCGGGGCCGGGCAGGTGACGGTCTGGCCGATGGGCAGGATGTCGCCGGTGGCCAGGACGTTGCGCATGCGCAGTTCGACCGGGTCGAGGCCGAGCTTGCCGGCCAGCTTGTCCATCTGCGCCTCGTACGCGGCGCACACCTGCATCGCGCCCTCGCCCCGCACATGGCCGGACGGCGGGTTGTTGGTGCGGACCGCCCAGCCCTCGACGAAGGCGTGCGGGACGACGTACGGACCGCAGGCGAAGGAGACGGCGGCGGCCAGCGACTCCGACGAGGAGTCGGCGTAGGCGCCGGCGTCGAGCAGGATCTGCGCCTCCACCTTCACAAGGCGCCCCTCGGCGTCGGCGTGGTGGCGGTAGCGCAGCAGGGTGGGGTGGCGGTGGGCGTGGCCGAGGAAGGACTCCTCGCGGGTGGCGGTGAGCTTGACCGGGCAGCCGGTGCGCAGCGCGAGCAGCCCGAGCGGAAGCTGGAAGCCGGGGTCGTCGCGGTCGCCGGTGGCGCCGGGGACACCGGTCACGACCACCTTGACCTGCTCGGGCGGCAGCCCGAAGCAGGCGGCGGCGAGATCACGGTCGGTGTGCGGGTCGGTCGAGGAGGTGTAGATCTCGACGCCGCCGCCGGGGCGCGGGACGGCGAGCGCGGCCTCCGCGCCGACCGTGCCGGTGTCCTGACGGCCGATCCGGTACAGCCCCTCGACGACGATCTCGCCGACGGCCTCCTGGTCGCCGAAGCGGAGCGGGATGTGCCGGATCAGATTGCCGTCGGGGTGCAGCGGCTGCGCGGCGAACGCGGCCTCCGGGTCGGTGACCGGTTCGAGCACCTCGTACTGGACCGCGATGGCCGCCGCCGCGAGCCGGGCCGTGTCGGGGTGGTCGGCGGCGACGGCGGCGATCGCCTCGCCGTGGTGGCGGACCAGGTCGGAGGCGAAGACGGGACGGTCGGCGACCCGGCGGCCGTAGGTGGTGGCGCCGGGCACGTCGGCGTGGGTGATCACGGCCCGTACGCCCGGCATCTCGGCCGCCGCCGAGGTGTCGATCGACACGATCCGCGCGTGCGGGTGCGGGGAGCGCAGGATCGCCGCCCACAGCAGGCCCTCGGCCCACAGGTCGGAGGCGTACGGGAAGGTGCCCTCGGTCTTGGCCCGCGCGTCGGCCTGCGGGAGCGAGACGCCGATCCCGTGGACGCGCGCCCCCTCGGGGTCCGTGGTCGTCGGGTCGCTGCTCACGCCGTGCCTCCGTCGTACGGGTGCGGGATCTGGTGCGGGATCCGGGCGGCCTCGTCACCGGTGGCGCCGCCGGCGCCGGCCTGCGGGTCGGGGTCGGCCGCGCGGGCCTCGACGACCTCGCGGACGGCTTCGAGGACGCCCCGGTAGCCGGAGCAGCGGCACAGGTTGCCGCTCAGCGCCTGCCGGGTCTCCAGCTCGGTCGGGGCGTGATTGCCTTCGAGCAGGTCGTGGACGGTCATCGCCATGCCGGGGATGCAGAAACCGCACTGCACACCGCACGAGGCGAGGGCCCGCTGGACGTCGGACGGCTCGCCGCCCGCGGCCAGGCCCTCGACGGTCCGCACCTCGCTGCCGGCCGCCGTCGCCGCCGGGACCAGGCAGGACGCGACGAGCCGGCCGTCGACCTGCACGTTGCAGGCGCCGCACTCGCCCTGCGAGCAGCCGTCCTTGGCACCGGCGAGGCCGAGCCGCTCGCGCAGCACGTAGAGCAGCGACTCGCCGATCCAGGCGTCGGTGACGGGGCGGTCGGCGCCGTTGACGCGCAGCACGTAGGAGGTGTGCGGGTGTTCGTCGTTGCCCATCGGGGGGGCGGCGGGCACGGCGAGTTCGTCCACGGCGAACTCGTCCATGACGGGCTCGGCCAAGGCGGGCTCGACCACGGCGGCCGGTTCCGCGAGTACGAGGGGTTGCGCGGGTACGGCGGGTTCCACGGGCGCGGCGGGCGTGTCCGTTACGGGCGGCCGGGCCTGCTCCGGTACGAACGCCACGCCGGGCGCCGGGGCCGCGACGGCCTCGGCCTCGGCCTCGGGCTCGTGCTCAGGTACGGGCTCCGCCGCCGGCTCCGGGACGAATTCCGCCACGGGCGCCACGGGCTCCGGGACCGGCACCTGCTCGGACATCGGTCCCGGCTCGGGCTCGGGCTCCGGCATCAGCTCCGGCTCCGGCCCCGGACCGGGGGCGTGCACCGGCTCGGGCGCGAACTCGGGGGCGTACTCGGGCACGTACTCCGGCGCGTACTCCCCGACGTGTTCCTGAACGTGCTGTTCCTGAACGTGCTGTTCCTGCGCGTACTCCTGTACGTGCTCCGCCCAGGGCGCGAGAGCGCCCCCCGGCAGTGTGTCCGACGCCCCCGCGTACGTGACCGGCCCCGGCCCGGCCGCCGGCGGGTGCTGCTGCTGGTGCTGCTGCTGCGCCCAGGACTCGTGGAACTCGTACGGCGTCTGCTCCGCCACCACCGGCGGCTGGACCTCCCAGCTGCCGGCCGCCACAGGCCCCGTCGCCGGATCCGCCGCCGGGTCCCCCGTCGTGAACGGGGTCAGCGGCGTCGTCGGCGTGTGGGGGGCGAGAGGGGTGAGCGGGGTGATCATCGGCGGCACGTACCCGTGGCCGGGCGCCTCCAGGGGCGTGCCCTCCAGCATGAACTCGGGCGGCAGCTGGACGAACGCCGTGGCGTCGCCGTCGTACCCCTCGCTCTGCGGGACCGGTTCCCATCCGCTCGTACGGTTGTCGTCCTTGTGTGCGTCGCTCACGACAGCGCCCTCCCCAGTGCCCGTCGGGCCAGCGCGGCGACCGTGCGCCGCAGGTGCAGTACGGTCGGCGGCACCTTCTCGTCGCCTTGCGGGTCCGGCACGCAGGCGGCGCCCACGTACTCGCCGAACGCCGTCAGCGCCTCCGGCGCGAGACCCCGCTCGCCGTCCCAGTCCACCAGCGAGGCGATCCACTGCTCGGCCTCCAGCGGCCGCAGCGGCATCGGCGCGATCGCGCCGACCGCGCAGCGCACCCCGCGGCGCGCCGGGTCGAGCACGACGGCGACGGAGGCGGTGGCGCGGGCCGGACCGGTGCGGCCGGTGGCCTTGAGGAAGACCTGCGGGGCGTGCAGCAGCGGGACCCGGACGAACGCGACCAGCTCACCGGGGGCCAGCAGGTCCCGGCCGGCCAGCAGATGACTGACCGGCATCTCACGGGTGCCGAGCGGGCCGACGACGACCAGCTCGGCCTCCAGGGCGGCGAGCACGGGCAGCGAGTCGCCGGTGGGCGCGGCGGAGACGATGTTGCCGCCGAGGGTGCCCGCGTTGCGGATCTGCGGCGGGCCGGCGGCGCGCGCGGCGGCGGCCAGCGCCGGGATCAGCGCCGCGAAGTCGGGGCGTCCCATGCGGGCGTGGGTGAGGCCGGCGCCGAGCAGGGCGTGGCCGTCCTGGTACTGCCAGCCGCGGATCTCGTTGATCCGGCCCAGGCCGACGAGCCCCGCGGGGCGCAGCCGGCCGTGATTGACGGCGGCCATGAGGTCGGTGCCGCCGGCCACGGGCACGGCGGCCGGCATGGCGGTGAGCGCCCCCACGGCCTCGTCGAGCGACACGGGCAACGTCACGGACCGCGCCGTGTGTGGTGCCGTCTGTGGTGCGTGCGTGGTCAACCCGCTGCCCCTTCCCGGTGTCCCGGAGTTCCCCGACCGTCCCGGCGCTCACGCCTGTGTGGGCGTACGGTACGTCCTCCCAGCCTGGACGTTGCAACTCTGGCACATCTTCCGAACCGTACGTCGCGAGGGTCCGTGAAGCGGAGGTTCCGCGTGCGGCGGCCCCAAGCCCCGTTTCACCGTGGCACGGCGGCGCGGGGCGGGGCACGGCGGGGCGCGGTGGGTCGCCGGGCGGGCGGGTCTCACACGTTCGGGGGCGTTCCCTCCAGAGGGCGACCCGGCACGCCCGGGCGACGCTGCCAGGGGCGGGGCCCGCCGGGCGGGCGGTACTCCACGCCGAGCGCGTCGAGGCGCCGGTAGTGGGCGGTCATCCGGCGTTCGAATCCGGCCAGGTCGCGGGCGTCGGGGGCGGGCAGCCGGGACCAGGCGACCTCGGCGAAGGCGGCGAGCCGGGGCTGGGTCTGGTAGTCGACGCGGGCCCGGTTCTCCATCACCTCGGTCCACACATTGGCCTGGGTGCCGAGGACATGGGCGGCGGCGGCCTCGGAGAGGCCCGGCGGGACCGGGTCGAACCGGTAGACGTCGGCCAGGGTGCGCACGTAGCCGATGGGCATCGGCTCGTCCTCGCCCGGGCCTTGACGGTAGTCCAGGTACACCTGCTGCTCGGGGCACATGACGACGTCGTGGCCCGCCTCGGCGGCGGCGATCCCGCCCGCGTAGCCGCGCCAGGAGGAGACGGTCGCGCCGGGGGTGAGACCGAGCCCGGTCGTCCCGCCCGCCGTATCCACGAGGACCGCCCCGCCGGCCGCCGGTCCGCCCTCCAGGATCTCGTCCCAGCCGACGAGCCGGCGGCCGCGCGCGGCGAGCCAGCGGTCGAAGTGGCGGACGAACCACGCCTGGAGCCCGTCCTCGTCGCCCACGCCCAGCTCCGCGATCCTGGCCTGGGCCGTCGCCGACGCCTTCCACTGGTCCTTGGGGCACTCGTCGCCGCCGATGTGGACGAAGGGCGAGGGGAAGAGCTCCAGGATCTCCTCGAAGACGTCCTCGTAGAACCGGAGCACGGCCTCGGTGGGGGCGAGCACGTTCGGGTTGACGCCCCAGGTGTCCCAGACGCCGAGGGCGGTGGTGTCGACGACGTCGGTGTTGCCGAGTTCGGGGTACGCGGCGATGGCGGCCTGCGAGTGGCCGGGGACGTCGATCTCGGGGACGACCGTGATGTGCCGGTCGGCGGCGTAGGCGACGATCTCGCGGAGGTCGTCGTGGGTGTAGTACCCGCCGTGCGGGGTCTCGTTCCACTGCGACGAGAGCCGGTGGCCCCACTTGCTGCGGGGCCGCCAGGAGCCGACCTCGGTGAGCCGGGGGTGGCGCCGGATCTCCACCCGCCAGCCCTGGTCGTCGGTGAGGTGGAGGTGGAGGACGTTCAGTTTGTGCGCGGCCATCAGGTCGACCTGACGCAGTACGTCGGTCTTCGGCATGAAATGGCGGGCGACGTCGAGCATGAGACCGCGCCAGCGGAAACGGGGGCTGTCGGTGACGGTGAGGCACGGGAGGTCCCAGGTGTGCCCGGCGGGCGCCACGGGTGCCGCGCGGTACGCCTCGGGACCGAGCAGCTGACGGAGCGTCTGGGCGGCCCAGAACACCCCGGCGGGGCCGCCGCCCTCGATGACGACGGCGGCGGCGGAGTCGGTGTCGGGCGCTCCGGCGGCCTCGGCACCGGCACCGGCACCGGCACCGGCAAGACCGGCGAGGGAACCGTCCGTGGGCAGGACGGACAGGACGTAGCCCTCCGGTCCGTGCTCCCGTTCCACGTCCGCGCTGATCCGCAGCCTGATGGCGTACGGCCCCGTGCCGTCGGGCAGCGGCAGACCGGTCGCGGCGCCGAGCGCGGACCGCAGCCAGCGGGCGGCGCGGTGGGTGCCGGGGCCCGCGTCGAGGGTGGTGCGCTCGTCGAGGGTGACGTGCCCCGGAGCGTCGCCCCGGAGCGTCGCCTCCCGGGGCGCCGGGATCAGGTCGAGGCCGGGGTACGCGGGGCGGTCGCCCACCAGGTCGGCCGAACCCACCGGGTCCACCGAGCCCACCGGGTCCATTCGGTCCATCGGGTCCACCAGATCCGCCCTTCACCGTGCCGCCGAGCCCGGCTATCGAGGTCACTACTGTTGCAGCATGCGCAACGGTCGTTCCACATGACACAACACGCGTGAGCGTAGGCGCGGGCCGGAACCGCCACAAGTACTCCCGCGCCCCCTACTGGTCGGCATATGACAAACGACCCCCGGCGGGTCCGCCCCATAAGGGGCGCCCGCCGGGGGCCGTACGGCCTTCCGGCCTGGCGTCGGAGGACTACTTCTTGTCCTTGCCGCCCTTGTCCTTGTCGCCGCCCGCGCCCATGGATTCGTAGATCTCCTTGCACATCGGGCAGACCGGGTACTTCTTCGGGTCGCGGCCCGGCACCCAGACCTTGCCGCACAGCGCCACCACGGGAGTGCCGTCGAGGGCGCTCGCCATGATCTTGTCCTTCTGGACGTAATGGGCGTAGCGCTCGTGGTCGCCGTCACCGTTGGACACCTGCGGCGTCGGCTCGACGAGGGTCCCCGTACCTGCCCCGCGCTCGGGCTCGAGAGTGCTCATGGCACCCAAGGGTACTGGGTGGGCAGCGCCCCCAGGCCCGCCCGCGTACGCCCCTCTTTCGGCCGCGCGCGACCCCGCGCTCACCCGCGTTCGCGCGCCGGTCCGCACCCCCGACGACACCCCCCGACCACACCCTCGTCACGCCCGCCGCCGCGCACCACCACGGACGCCACCACGGACGCCACGGACCGCCGCACGCGCCCGCCCCGAGGTCCGTACGACCCCGGAAGCGGCTCAGTTGAGGGAGGGGTCGTCCGGGTACGTGGCCACCATCGCCAGCTCCCCGCGCTGCCGGCGCAGCACCTGCCTCCACAGCGTCTCGGGGCGCGGGGCGGAGACGTCGCCGGGCTCGGACTCGACGACGTACCAGGCGCCGTCGCGCAGCTCGGTCTCCAGCTGCCCCGGCCCCCACCCCGCGTACCCGGCGAAGATCCGCAGGGCGCCGAGGGCCGGGCCGACGAGCTCGGGCGGGGCCTCCAGGTCGACCAGCCCGATCGCCCCGTGCACCCGGCGCCAGCCCAGCGGGCCCTCGTCACCGGGGATGACGGCGATCCCGAGGGCGGCGTCGAGCGAGACGGGCCCGCCCTGGAAGACGACGCCGGGCTCGCCCGCGAGAGCGGCCCAGGAGGCGAGGACGTCGCCGACGGTCACGGGGGTGGGCCGGTTGAGGACCACGCCGAGGGAACCCTCGTCGTCGTGATCGAGCAGCAGGACCACCGTGCGGTCGAAATTGGGGTCCGCGAGCGCGGGGGTGGCGACGAGCAGCCGGCCTGTGAGCGAGGACACCTCCGTCATGCGAGCCATGATCCCGCATCTTCGCCGGCGGCGTCCGGGTATCGCCGGGATCGCCGGAGCGCCGGGGGTCCCCCGGGATCACGGAGGATCGACGGACGTCGACGGGGACCGACCTGATCGAGACCGATCGACGCGGACGGACGCGGATCGGCATGGACCGACGCGGATCGGCGTGGACCGACGCGGACGGACATGGACCGACGCGGACGGACATGGACAGGCGGGCATCGACGGGCATCAGCGGACATCGACGGGGTTGCCCGGCCCCGTCCGGGGCAGACGTACGCCACCGCAGGTCAAGCCGTGCGCCGTCACGTCCCTCCTGAGGAGGAACCGGAAGAAGCGGACGGTGACACTCCGCAAGATCACGAGAGCGGAGGGTGTTGTGCCGAATTCATTACATTCGCGAGCCCCCCTCACCCACCCGGGTGGGGTCCCCGCGCCCCTTACTCTTTTGACTGGCCCATCCGACCTACGACCCGGAACGCGAGATTCATGACCGGCACTGACGATGTCCTGCTTGTCCACGGCGGCACCCCGCTGGAGGGCGAGATCCGCGTCCGCGGCGCGAAGAACCTCGTGCCCAAGGCGATGGTCGCCGCGCTGCTCGGCAGCGCGCCGAGCCGCCTGCGCAACGTGCCCGACATCCGTGACGTCCGCGTGGTCCGCGGACTGCTCCAGCTGCACGGTGTGACGGTCCGCCCCGGCGAGGAGCCGGGTGAGCTGATCATGGACCCGACGCACGTCGAGTCCGCCAACGTGGCCGACATCGACGCCCACGCCGGATCGTCCCGCATCCCCATCCTCTTCTGCGGCCCGCTGCTGCACCGCCTCGGCCACGCCTTCATACCCGGCCTCGGCGGCTGCGACATCGGCGGCCGGCCGATCGACTTCCACTTCGACGTGCTGCGCAAGTTCGGCGCCACGATCGAGAAGCGGGCCGACGGGCAGTACCTGGAGGCCCCGCAGCGGCTGCGCGGCACCAAGATCGCCCTCCCGTACCCCTCCGTGGGCGCGACCGAGCAGGTCCTGCTCACCGCCGTCCTCGCCGAGGGCGTCACCGAGCTGTCCAACGCGGCCGTGGAGCCGGAGATCGAGGACCTCATCTGCGTACTGCAGAAGATGGGCGCGATCATCGCCATGGACACCGACCGGACCATCCGGATCACCGGTGTCGACCAGCTCGGCGGCTACAACCACCACGCCCTCTCCGACCGCCTGGAGGCGGCGTCCTGGGCGTCGGCGGCGCTGGCGACCGAGGGCGACATCTACGTGCGCGGCGCGCAGCAGCGCTCGATGATGACCTTCCTCAACACGTACCGGAAGGTCGGCGGCGCCTTCGAGATCGACGACGAGGGCATCCGCTTCTGGCACCCGGGCGGTTCGCTGAACGCGATCGCGCTGGAGACGGACGTGCACCCCGGCTTCCAGACCGACTGGCAGCAGCCGCTGGTCGTGGCGCTGACGCAGGCGTCCGGTCTGTCGATCGTGCACGAGACGGTGTACGAGTCGCGGCTCGGCTTCACCTCCGCGCTCAACCAGATGGGCGCCCACATCCAGCTGTACCGCGAGTGCCTGGGCGGCTCCGCCTGCCGCTTCGGCCAGCGCAACTTCCTGCACTCGGCGGTCGTCAGCGGCCCGACCAAGCTGCAGGGCGCCGACCTGGTCATCCCCGACCTGCGCGGCGGCTTCTCGTACCTGATCGCCGCCCTGGCGGCGCAGGGCACCAGCCGGGTCCACGGCATCGACCTGATCAACCGCGGCTACGAGAACTTCATGGAGAAGCTCGTGGAACTGGGCGCCAAGGTCGAGCTGCCGGGCAGCGCGCTCGTCTGACCGGCTCGCCCGGACGGCCCCGTCCGACCGGGCGGAAACCGGCCCGGCGAGGGACCTTGCGAGGGGCCCCGCACGGGGACCGGCGAGGGCCCTGAACCGGCCCGGAACCGGCTGAAAACCGGCTTGGAATCGACACGGAAGCCCCTTCTCCGCCCTCACGGGCCCGGAGAAGGGGCTTCCGCTTGTTTCTGAGGCACGAAAAAGAGGGCGGCCACCCCCTGACAGGGTGGCCGCCCTCTTCGCCCGCCTGAGCCGCTTCCGCGGCCTTCGGCGTGCTGCCTCCAGGCCTTACTTGCCCTTGGCGGCTTCCTTGAGCTTCGAGCCCGCGGAGACCTTCACGCTGTAGCCGGCCGGGATGTTGATCGGGTCGCCGGTCTGCGGGTTGCGGGCGGTGCGAGCGGCACGGTGGGTGCGCTCGAAGGTCAGGAAGCCGGGGATGGTGACCTTCTCGTCGCCCTTGGCGACGATCTCGCCGACGGTCTCGGCGAGCGCGGCCAGAACGGCGTCGGCGTCCTTGCGGGTCACCTCGGCACGGTCGGCCAGGGCGGCCACCAGCTCACTGCGGTTCATTTCGTTACTCCCGTGTTTCTTCTTGCCTGTGAGGCGGGTTGCCTGTGAGGCGGGCCATGCGGCGCGAGGCCGCATGAGTGGGCACTGCGAAGCATGCTGCCAGGGCCCTCGGACACTCCCTGGACCCGGGTCCGGTCCCAGACCCGCGCGCCCAGACCGCATCCTGCCCCCACCAGCGGCGGGAACGCCAATCCGGCACCCCCTGGGGTCACACGAAAAGCGCCGGTTCCCACCCTGGTGACGTCGCGTCGCCCCCGTCCGGCGGACGCGCCGGTACGGAGCCGAACTACCACCCTAAAGGCGGGTTTGGGGTGCGCCGACCCGCGACACGCACCCCATGGGCCCCTCGGGTCCGGTCACGGTCCGTTGCGGGGCACCGCCGACCCCGTCCAGGGCCCTGGACGGGGTCGGGGGGCCGTCGGGGCCCGTCGGGGCCGGAGCGCGGCCGTGCGCGACGTGGCCGGGCGTACGTGGCGGGGCGTACGTGGCCGGCTGTACGTGGCCGGGAGGCCGGCCGGGCGCCACGGCGCGGTCCGGCAGCGGGCGGCCACCGGAGGGCGTACCGCCCGGGCGCCGTACGTACGCGGAGCCGCCCGGCTCCCGGGCGGGAAGCCGCTCGGCGCCCCCGGCCCGAAGCCGCCCAAGCCCCCTGTCGCCCCGTCAGGAGCCGCTCGGGCGCGGTCAGGCGCCCGCGGCCGCCGCCTTCGCCGCCTCGCGGACGGCACCGGCGACGGCGCCGGCGACCTTGTCGTTGAAGACCGAGGGGATGATGTAGTTCGGGTTCAGCTCGTCCCGGGTGACGACGTCGGCGAGCGCGGTGGCGGCCGCCAGCATCATCTCGGTGTTCACGGTCTTGGACTGGGCGTCCAGGAGGCCGCGGAAGACACCGGGGAAGACCAGCACGTTGTTGATCTGGTTGGGGAAGTCCGAACGGCCGGTGGCCACGACGGCCGCCGTACGGCGGGCCTCGGCCGGGTCGACCTCCGGGTCCGGATTCGCGAGCGCGAACACGATGGCGTCGTCCGCCATGGCGGCGATGTCGTCCCCGTCGAGGACGTTCGGGGCGGAGACGCCGATGAAGACGTCGGCGCCGGCGACGGCCTCCTTGAGGGTGCCGGTGACGCCCTCGGGGTTGGTGTTGTCGGCGATCCAGCGCAGCGGCGAGTCCGGGGCGGCGTCCACGAGGTCGGCGCGGTCCGCGTGCACGACACCGTGGATGTCGGCGACGACGGCCTGCTTGACGCCGGCCGCGATGAGCAGCTTGAGGATGGCCGTACCGGCGGCGCCGGCACCGGACATGACGACCCGTACGCCGCTGATGTCCTTGCCCACCACGCGCAGGGCGTTGGTCAGCGCGGCGAGCACGACGATGGCGGTGCCGTGCTGGTCGTCGTGGAAGACGGGGATGTCGAGGGCCTCGCGCAGCCGGGCCTCGATCTCGAAGCAACGGGGCGCGGAGATGTCCTCCAGGTTGATGCCCGCGAAGCCGGGGGCGATCGCCTTGACGATGGCGACGATCTCGTCGGTGTCCTGGGTGTCCAGGCAGAGCGGCCAGGCGTCGATGCCGGCGAAGCGCTTGAAGAGGGCCGCCTTGCCCTCCATGACGGGCAGCGCGGCCTTCGGGCCGATGTTGCCGAGGCCGAGGACGGCGGAACCGTCCGTCACGACTGCGACGGAGTTGCGCTTGATGGTGAGGCGGCGGGCGTCCTCGGGGTTCTGGGCGATGGCCATGCACACGCGGGCGACGCCCGGGGTGTAGATCATGGACAGGTCGTCACGGTTGCGGATGGGGTGCTTGGACGCCATCTCGATCTTGCCGCCGAGGTGCATCAGGAACGTACGGTCGGAGACCTTGCCCAGCACGACGCCCTCGATGCCGCGCAGCTGCTCGACGATCTCCTCGGCGTGGGCGGTCGAGGTCGCGGCGATGGTGACGTCGATACGCAGCTTCTCGTGGCCGGAGGCGGTCACGTCGAGGCCGGTGACGGAACCGCCGTGGGTCTCGACCGCCGTGGTGAGCTGAGAGACCGCGGTGCCGCTCGCGGGCACCTCCAGGCGGACCGTCATCGAATACGAGACGCTGGGCGCCGTTGCCATGACCGTGTTCCTCTGCTTTCCCTGTTAACACTGCTACGCCGCCCAGGCTGGTCGCCCGGCGGCATCCTTCGATCGTCGCACCTACCCGCCAGTAGCAGGTAACTGCGGTCATTTCGTTTCCGGAAAACTTCTTCCATCATTCGAGAGACCGGAAGGAAGCAGAAGAGGCCCCGGTCACCTGGAGGTGACCGGGGCCTCGACTGTCTATCGAGTTCAAGTGGCACCGACCCGCCATGCTCGCCTCGCGGCAAGTGGTCCCTCTAAGGGACGAAGGTTGGGCCCGGGGGCTTGGATCGAGCCGGTGCCACCGACAAGGCTAACAAACCACCCTGGTACGTGATTCCCGAAGTGCGTGTCGACGTTCGAACCGGCCCCGGACGGCCGCAGGGGCGGGGCCGCGCGGGGCTGTGGAGGGCGGGGGTGAGGGCGGGGCCGGGCCCGTACGACCGGCCATGACCGGGTACGACCCGGCCCCCGCCCGTACGCCCCGGCCCGTACGCCCCGGCCCTGCCACCCGCCCCGGTCCGACCCGGCCCCGCCCCGTACGCCTCAGTCCCGGAGCAGGTCCGGCACGCCGTCCTCGTCCGGCAGGTCGCGCTCGCCGGAGATCACCGTGAGCGCCTGCGTGGACCGGGTCAGGGCCACGTACAGCACCCGCAGTCCGGCCGGCGACTCGTCGGCGATCTCGGCGGGCGAGACGACCACCGTCGCGTCGTACTCCAGGCCCTTGGCCTCCAGGGAGCCGAGCGCGACGACCCGGTCGCCGAGTCCGTCGAGCCAGCCCGCCGCCTGCTTGCGGCGGTCCATGGCGACGACCACGCCGACCGTGCCGTCCACCTCGCCGAGCAGCCGTTCCGCCTCCGCCCGCACCGTCCTCGCCATCGCGGCCTGCTCCGGCAGGGCCACGAAGCGGGGCTCGACACCCGTGGAACGCACCGCGCGCGGCGATTCCTTGCCGGGCATCGCGAGGGCGAGGACCTTCGCGGCCAGTTCGGCGATCTCGGCCGGGTTGCGGTAGTTCACGGTCAGCTCGAAGCGGCGGCGCGGCCGGGTGCCGAGGGCCTCGTCGCGGGCGGCGGCGGCCTCGTCGGGGTCGGACCAGGAGGACTGGGCCGGGTCGCCGACGACCGTCCAGGTGGCGTGCCGGCCGCGGCGGCCGACCATGCGCCACTGCATGGGCGTGAGGTCCTGGGCCTCGTCGACGATGACGTGGGCGTACTCGACGCGCTCGGCGGCGAGCCGCTCGGCGCGCTCGCGCTGGGTCTCCTCGCGTACCGGCATCAGCTCCTCCAGGCCGGTGAGCTGGTCCAGCGGGTCGTACTCGCGCTTCTTGCGCGGCCGGGCCGGCGTGCCGAGCAGCGTGGCCAGCTCGTCGAGAAGGGCCACGTCGTGCACGGACAGACCGGGGCGGCGCAGCGAGCGGGCGAGCCGGCGCGTCTCGCCGGGGTTGAGGATCCGGCGGGCCCAGCGGCCGAGCCGCTTCTCGTCGGCCATGGCGTCGAGGACCCCGCGCGGGGTGAGCTCGGGCCACCAGGCGTCGAGGAAGGTGAGGAAGGCGTCCTCGGTCGACACGTCCTCGTCGAAGGAGGAACGCAGTTCGGCGGCGAGCTGCGGGTCGCTGTGCCGGCCGGCGGCACCGGACTTGGCGTACAGCGCGTCGAGCAGCAGCCGGCGGGCGCGCGGGCGCAGCAGGTTGACGGGCGCGGTGCCGCCGAGCACGTTGTGCCGGATCCGCTTGAGGTCGTCGGCCTCCAGCTCCAGACGGCGGTTGAAGGCGACGACCCGCAGCCGGGTCGGGGTGCCGGCCGGGGCGGCCTCGGGCCCGCCCTCCTCGGGGTCCCCGAGTTCCGGCTGTACGACGGCCTTGGGCGCGGGCGTCTCCAGGGCGCCGCGGGCGGCCTTGCGCAGCACGGCGAGCATCCGCGAGGAGCCCTTGACGCGGGCGACGGACGGTTCGTCGTACGCGTCCGCCTCGGCCCCGTCGACGAGCGAGCCGAGCGCCCGGATGGCGACCTGGCCCTCCTCGCCGAGCGAGGGCAGCACGCCCTCGGTGTACGAGACGAGCAGCGGGGTCGGCGAGACGATGAGGATGCCGCCGGAGTAACGGCGCCGGTCCTGGTAGAGCAGGTAGGCGGCGCGGTGCAGGGCGACGGCGGTCTTGCCGGTGCCGGGCCCGCCCTCGACGTACGTCACGGAGGCGGCGGGCGCCCGGATGACCAGGTCCTGCTCGGCCTGGATGGAGGAGACGATGTCCCGCATGGTGTGGCTGCGGGCCTGGCCGAGCGCGGCCATCAGCGCGCCGTCGCCGATGACGGGCAGGGTCTGCCCGTCGAGGGTCGCCGTCAGCTCGGGACGCATCAGGTCGTCCTCGACGCCGAGGACCTTGCGGCCCTTGGACCGGATGACCCGGCGGCGGACGACCCGGCCGGGGTCGACCGGGGTGGCCCGGTAGAACGGCGCGGCGGCCGGCGCGCGCCAGTCGATGACCAGCGGGGAGTAGTCGGCGTCGAGAACGCCGATCCGGCCGATGTGCAAGGTCTCGCCGACCTCGGCGGACGTACGGCCGCCGTCGTCGGTCCGGATGGCGTCCTCGGCGGGCTCGACGGAGGTGTACGCGCCGTCGGGGCCCTTCTCGCCGTCCTTGCCGTAGAGGAGGTCGATCCGGCCGAAGAGGAAGTCCTCGAACTCGTTGTTGAGCCGGTTGAGATGGATGCCGGCCCGGAACACTTGGGCGTCCCGTTCGGCGAGCGCGCCGGGGGTGCCGACGTGGCCCCGCTGGGCGGCGTCGTTCATCAGGAACTCCGCCTCGTGGATCTTCTCCTCCAGGCGGCGGTAGACCTGATCCAGATGTTCCTGTTCGACACCGATCTCACGGTCTCTGACCGTGTCGACGGCTTCCTGCGCGGCCACCGGGGCCCCCTTCTGACGTGCACTGGGCAGCCGTCGAGCGTACGCCACGCAGAGCCCCGTGTCAGTCCGCGTGCTTTTTTGTGGCTCGGTTCGCCTCTGGGCGAATGGTGTGGGGTGCCTGGTGCCCGTGCGGGGGCGGGCCCGGGGGGGGCGAGGCGGTGGGGGCGGGCCCGCATGGGGGCGAGGTGGCGGGGGGCGGGCGCGCACGAGTACGGGACGGCAGGCGGGCGGCCCGCACGGGAGTGAAACGGCAAGGGCCGGGCCCGCACGAGCACAAGGCGGCAAGGGGCGAGCGCATGTGTGATTGAGCAACGTTGGCCTTTTTTGTGGCTCCTTCGCCTCCGGGTGCCTGGTGCGTGTGTCGACGGTCGACCGTGCTCGGCCCACTCGTTCCTCGCGGGCCTGTGCGCGCTCTCCCTTTCGACACCCGCGGCACCCTTCGGCTCACTCGCCCGTAAACGGCACCCCGCACGCCTTCGCAACGACAAGGGCGGACGAACAGTCATGAGTGGCCCAGGGGGTGGACCCCCGCCCCTGGGGCACCGACAAGTGCGGGCTCACCCTGCCGCCTTGCGCTCGTGCGGGCCGGCCTTGCCCCTGTGAGTGCGGGCCACGCCCCTGCCGTCACGTCTTTGTGTGGGTTGCTGTGTACGGCCGAGTGAGCCGAAGGGGTGCGTCGGGGGAACAGTGCCGAACGCGCACAGGCCCGCGAGGAACGAGTGGGCCGAGCACGATCGGTGCTGTGAGTCCGACTCCAGCACCCCGGAGGCGAAGGAGGCACAAAAAAGGCCAACGTGAAGCAAGCAACATGCGCTCGCCTGTAGCCGTCTCGCGTCCGTGCGGGCCAGTTCCCTGCCGTCTCACCCGCGTGCGGGCCACGCCCCAGCCGCCGCACCTACACGCAGGCCTCACCCCAGCCGCCGTACCCGACTGCAAGTGCGATCGCAATCGCGATCGCGCCATAAAAGACAAAAAGGGTCGGCCCGGGCGTACGGGGGAGTCGCCCGGGCCGACCTGAACCGGAGCGGCTCGGGGGGTGGCCGGTCCGGTTGTCTTGATGTCCCCGCAGGTCAACGCCGGGGCACCCACAGCATGAACGTTGAACGGTTTAATATCTACGAATCGTTTTTCCTACGAATTCACACACGGAGAAACCAGGCCCCCAGGGGAGGGTGCGGTGAACAAGACGGCCTTGCGCGCCCTGCTCAAGGAGCGCCGTGAGCTGATCGCCCCCGAGGCCCATGGCCTGTCCCGCCCGACGGGCCGCGGCCGCCGTGCCCGCGGGCTGTCGCAGCAGCAGGTCGACGAGCTGACGTGCCGGGCCATCGACACGTACAACCGGCTGGAGACCGGCCGTTATCCGAATCCGCCCGCCGACTATCTGCGCCAGGTCGCCCGTCTCTTCGGGCTGAACGAGCAGGAGTGGGTGTCGCTGTGCCGGTACGCGGGGATCGGCGACCCTCCGGGGCCGCTGCATCCGTCCTCGGGCCTGGAGGTGCCGGGGGTGTGGCAGGAGGCCGTGGACGGGATCCGGCACATGGCGTACGTGACCGACGCGTCCTGGAATCTGCTCGCGCACAACCGGCACTTCGCCGACATGTATCCGGGTGGTGTGGCCCCGTCGAACACCATGCGCTGGATGCTGCTCGACAAGTCGGCCCGTGACGCGGTGCTCGTGGACTGGCGTGCGGGCTGGGCGCCGTTGATCCTGCCGCAGTTGCACGCCGCTCTGGCCGCGCGCCGTGACGACGAGACGCTGCGGCAGATCGAACGGGAGGTCCGGGCCGATCCGGATCTCGGGCCGCTGTGGGAGGCGGGCGGCGCGCATATCCATCCGGACGGCGACGAGCGTCCGATCCGTCATGCGCTGCTGGGCGCCGGGCACGTCTCGATCTGCGCGGCCCAGCCGCTCACGGCACCGGGGGCCCGTCTGATCATCATGATCTTCCGGCCGGGCCCCCGGAAGTCCCACGCCCGCACCCCGATGCTGCGGGTCCTGACGTAGCGCCTGCCGTCGCGATCCGCCCGCGCCCGCGCCCGCCGTCAGACGGACGGGGGCGGCGGGTCGTCGTGCAGGATCCGCTGGAAGAGACGGTGGTCGCGCCAGGCGCCGTCGATGTGGAGGCAGCGGGGCGCGGTGCCGATCCGTTCGAAGCCGCACTTGGCGAGGACTCGCTGGGAGGCGTGGTTGTCGAGCAGGGTGCCGGCTTCGATGCGGTGCAGGCCGAGTTCGTCGCGGGCGGCCCGGCACACCTCCTCGGTCAGGGCGGTGGCCAGGCCCCGGCCGCCGTATTCGGCGTCGGTCCAGTAGCCGAGTGTGGCGTTGCGGTAGGGGCCGAGGACGATCCCGGAGAGCGTCGCCGAGCCGACGATCCGGCCGTCCCGGCACTCGCGGTCCCGGCTCTCGTCCACGGCGAACCAGCGCAGGCCGCCGTCGCCCAGCCGGGCGGCCTGGGCTTCCGGCGTGTAGTACGACTCGGTGCGGTTCGGTTCGAAGGGGCGCATGGCGGCGCGGTTGCGCAGCAGGGCGGCGGCGAGACCCGCCGCCTCGGCAGGGTCCGCGGGGTCCGCGCGTCTGATCGTTATGGAGGTCATCCGCGTACCGTAGACGCGCGCGTACGCGGGGTGCGACGGGAAATCGCAGCCGGTCAGGACCACGGCCGAGGCCCACGGACCCGGCGGCCCGGCGGACCCCACGGACACGACAGGCCCCGACAACCGGGCATATGCCAAAGCGGCGCGGAGGCGCGAGCGGGACTCCGCCCGTCATGGATTCGCCGCAACATAAATGAAGAGCGCGGCCGGTGGCACGACCAGGAAGAACAGATGGCTGGCCACGCTGCGACCCATCCGGAACACGGCGAACACCAGCAGCCCGCCCACCAGCCAGCCGACGTACATCCGCGCCATCAACGCGTGCGTGGCGTCCGTCTCCGCCTGGGTGACCGCGTCGGGCGCTCCGAAGGTGATGCCCGAGCCGATGCCCATGAGGAGAAGCCACCAGCACAGCAGGAGGTTCCCCACGCCGACGAGCACGGCCACCGCGCCGTCGGCCCGGCGCACCCGCCGGTACCAGGCACGCCCCCGCTTCTCCCCCGCCGCGTCCGCCGTACCCGCCGCGTCCGCCGCGCTTCCGCTCGCCGTGTCCATGCCCCTCAGGCTGCCCCGGTCCGGGACGACGGCACATGAGTACGGGTACTCAAGCACCCCACCCCACTCCACCCCACCGGGCCGCGCGGCACAGCACCGGGCGCCCCGACCCCACCGCGCCCCACCAGCCCCGGCTCTCCCGGCAGCCGGACCTCGACAGTCCGAGCCCCCTCCGGCCGCCGGGCTACGGCAGTCCGGGTTCCCCCTCCGGCAGCCAGGCCCCCTCCGGACGGGTCAGCCAGCCTTCCCTCGCGCCGAGTTCGGCGGCGGCGCGGCGGAGCGCGTCGAGGCCGGGGTGGCGAAGGCCCTTGCGCCACACCAGGCTCACGGGTGACAGCGGTACGGGGTCGACCAGCGGACGCAGCACGCTGCCCGGCATATGCGGGAAGTCGACGGCGGCGAGAACGGGCACGGGGTCCTTGGCCATGAACCGCCGGAACTCCTCCTTGCCGATGATCATCGGCGCGGGCGGCGCGACCTCGATGCCGCGCCCCTCGAAGAGCCGTACGGCCAGGTCGGTCCACTCCGGCGTACGGTCGTTGCCGGCGCCCGCGTAGACGGCTCGGCCCGCGAGCGCGCCGAGCGGGACCTCGGCGAGGCCGGCGAGCGGGTCGCTCTCGCCCAGCAGGACGCCCATCGGCACGTACCGGACGAACTGCGCCTCCACCCGGGCCCGCAGATCCGGCAGCAGCCCGCCGTACCGGCCGAAGGAGGCGTCGAGCCGGCCGGACAGGATCTCCCGTACGGCGCCGGTCAGTCCGCTCTCGTAGCGGGGCATCAGTTCCAGGTCGGGGGCGAGTTCGCGGGCGCGGGCCAGCACGCGGTCGTGGGCGAGGCCGGCGGTGTTGAGGTCGACGAGGAGGGGGCGGGGGGAGCCGCGGAAGGCGTCGGCGAGTTCGTCGTGGGCGGCGAGGACCTTGTGCGCGTACGGGAGCAGCCGGACGCCCTCCGGGGTGAGCTGGACCTGCCGGGTGGAACGCGCGAACAGTTCGGTGCCCAGGTCGCGTTCGAGCCGCCGGATGTCCCGGCTGAGCGCCTGCTGGGCGATGTAGAGGCGGGCGGCGGCGCGGGTGAAGTGGAGTTCCGCCGCGACGGCGGTGAAGGCGCGCAGGAGCCGGGGGTCGAGATCGTTCGCGGGAGGCACCGCGGCATTCAACAACAAAAGTGCGTGAATCGCGACCAAATTGGTGTTGGACCGGCAGGGCCATGCCAACCGAGCCTTGGTCCATGCCCGATCCGATCCCCACACCTGCCGGGACCCCCGCACCGACCGCGACCCCCACGTCCACCACCTCCCCCGAGGTGACCCTGACACCCGCCGGCCCCGGCCTCGCCCCCCGCTACCGGGAGCGCCCGAACCGCACGGCCCGCACGGAACACCCGGACCGCCCGGCCCGTCCGGAACACCCAAGCCCCACGGCCCGCCCGGCCCGCCCCGCCCCCACCAATCCCTACCTCCGCCTCTTCACCCTGCCCGGCACCCGCGCGTTCGTGCTCGGCAATCTGGTCGCCCGGCTGCCGGTGGGCATGTTCGGGGTCGGTATCGTCCTGCTGATCGCCCGCACCTACGACTCGTACGCCCTGGCCGGCTCGGTCAGCGCCGCCGGCCTGGTCGCGGGCGGGCTCACGGCGCCGTGGGTCGCCCGGATGGTCGACCGGTACGGCCAGGCCAGGGTCGCGCTGCCCGCCGCCGCCTGGGCTGTCGTCGGACAGCTCGCCCTGGTGGCGTGCGTGCACGTCCGGACGCCGGCCTGGGCCCTGATCGTCACCACCGTGCTCTCCTCGACCGCCCCCAACCTCGGCGGCATGGCGCGGGCCCGCTGGGCGTATCTGCTGAAGGACGACCCGGACTCCCTGCACACGGCCAACGCTTTCGAGCAGGCCGCCGACGAACTGTGCTTCATGCTCGGCCCGGTGCTCGCGGCGCTGCTGTGCTCGGCGCTGTTCCCGTCCGCCGCCGCGCTCATCGGCTCGGCGCTGCTGCTCACCGGCACCGTGCTGTTCACCGCGCAGCGCGCCACGGAACCGCCGGTCGCCCCGCCCTCCGCCATCGGCGGCCCCTCGCCGCTGCGCGCGCCCGGCATGCCGGCGCTGCTGGTGATGTTCCTGGCCACGGGCGCCGTCTTCGGCTCGATGGAGGTCTCCACCCTCGCGTTCGTCGACGGGCCGGGGGCCGGGCCCGTGCTGGCGCTCCAGGCGGCGGGCTCCTGTATCGCGGGGCTCGTCTACGGCCGGGTCCGGCGCGCCGCGCCGCTCGCGGCCTGCCTCGCCGCGATGACCGTCCTGATGACCCTGCCCCTGCTGGCCGCCGCGCTCACCGGTTCCCTGCTGGTCCTCGCGGGCGCGCTGCTGGTCGCGGGCATGGCGACCGCGCCGACGATGGTCACGGGCATGGGCGAGGTGCAGCGGCTGACCCCGGACGGCCGCCTCAACGAGGGCATGACCCTCGCCGTGACCGCCCTGCTCGGCGGCATCGCGGCGGGCTCGGCCACCGGCGGCTGGCTCGTCGACCACGCCCCGTCCGTCACGTACGGCTTCCTCGTCCCCACGACGGCGGCGGCCATGGCCCTGACCGCCCGCGTGACGACCCGCCGCCGCGCCTGAGCGGGGGCGGGTTCCCGGGGCCCGAACACGATAGGAAGAGGGCTGTGAACGAAGAGCCGAATCGCATCCCCGACGATGCCGCCCCTCCCTCTGATGCCCTGCCGTCCGTTCCGCTGTCCGAAGCCGGCGCCCGGCTCCCCCAGCTGGTCACCTTCGCCGAGCACACCGGGCAGATCACCGCCCTCACCCGCTACGGCCGACCCGTCGCCGCCATCGTGCCCGCCGAACTTCTTCCGCTCCTCGCTGGAACGGCCGCCGAACCCGCCCGGGTCGACGCCGCCTTCTCGGCCGCCGTCCAGGCCCATGCCGCCGGCATCACCGGCACCAGTCATGAGGAGAACGCGACGATTCTCGACGGGTTGCGCCGGGATTGACCGGGTGGCCGGGCCATCGCATCAGGCGGAACACCGAAAGAACCGAGGCCGCAAAAGGCTGCCTCGGCCACCCGGACGAGGTGCGGCCGTAGAACACCCGGGACGGGAACACGGCGACCCAGCGGACAGGCGATCCCAGAGGGGTCCGGACATGACGAAGGCCCGGCGGTCCTTGCGGACCACCGGGCCTTCGCCCACATGGGATGAGTGGAGATGGCGGGAATCGAACCCGCGTCCAACGGTGCGGAACCAGGGCTTCTCCGTGTGCAGTCTGGTGCGATTTTCTCAGCCCTCCGGATCACCCAGACAAGTCCGGAACGGGCTCAGTCACTGTTTGATTTCCCTCTTCACCCCGTGACCGGGATCAAGGTTTAGTTTCCTAGATGATGCCAGGATCCGGGTCGGAAACAGCCCCGGGCTGACACTTCGCAAGTCGCTACTTAGGCAGCGAGGGCGAAGGAATCGCGCTTGGTGTTGGCGATTATAGGTTTCGGCGCGTGGTTTACGAGATCATTGCCGCTTCCTCGACACGCTTCCCCTGCTTCGACATCCGCTGTCGAAACCGATCATCCCCATGTTGATTTTTCAAATCGTGCGCCCTCGGTGGGGTGCACGGCCCATCGTACGTGACCAACGCCGACGGTCGCCAGCGTATTCCCGGGGCGTCACCCCAGCTTGGCGGCCCGCTGCCGGCGCCGGGCGGCGGAGATCGCGCGGCTCGCCTCACGGGTGTCCTGCTGCTCGCGCAGCGTCTGCCGCTTGTCGTACTCCTTCTTGCCCCTGGCGAGCGCGATCTCGCACTTCACCCGGCTGCCCAGGAAGTACAGCGCCAGGGGCACGATCGTGTGACCCGTCTCGGACGCCTTCTGCTCCAGCTTGTCGATCTCGGCGCGGTGCATCAGCAGCTTGCGCTTCCGCTTCGCCGAGTGGTTGGTCCAGCTGCCCTGGACGTACTCCGGGACGTGGATGTTGTGCAGCCACGCCTCGTGGCCGTCGATCTGGACGAATCCGTCCACGAGCGACGCCCGCCCCATCCGCAGCGACTTCACCTCGGTTCCCATGAGGACCACACCGGCCTCGTAGGTGTCCAGGATGTGGTAGTCGTGTCGCGCCTTCTTGTTCTGCGCGATGAGCTTGCGCTCCGGCCCCTTGTCCTGGGTCTTCTTCTTCGCAGGCTTGCCCTGCACGTTGACGAGTCCCTTAGCCATAGTGCGGTCATTTTCGCACTACGAGCCCCCTCCGAGGCCACTCAATACTGTGCGGGCCCGTTCCTCGGCCCGCTGCTCCGCCCTGGCCCCCGGCGCCTGCCGCACGAGGACGTCCGGGGTGATGCCGTGGCCGTCCACCGCGTTCCCGGCGGGGGTGCGGTAGTGGCCGACGGTCAGTTCGGCGACCGAGCCGCCGGGCAGGGCCTCGGGCATCTGTACGGATCCCTTGCCGAACGTGCGCGAGCCGACCGTGACGGCCCGGCCCCGGTCCTTCAGGGCGCCGGTCAGCAGTTCGGCGGCGCTCATGGTGCCGCCGTCGACGAGCGCCACCAGGGGCCGCGCGGTGTCGCCGCCGCCCTCCGCGTACACGGCGTGCTGGCTGCCGTCCATGTCGTACGTGGCGATCAGCCCGCCGTCGAGGAAGGCGGAGGCCGCGGTACGGGCCTCGGCGAGCAGTCCGCCGGAATTGCCGCGCAGATCGAGCAGGATCCCGGTGCCGGCCGGTGCGGTGCGCACGGCCGTGCGTATCCGCTCGCCCGTTCCCTTGGTGAAGGCGGTGACGCGGACGAGGACCGCGCCGTCGTCAAGGCGGCGGACCGTGACCGGGTCGGTGACGAGCCGGGCCCGGCGCAGCGGCTGGGACCACGCCGCCCGGCCGCGTTCGACGCCGAGGGTGACCGTGGTGCCAGGTGCCGTGGAGTGGGCGGCTGGAGAGTCGGCGGCCGGGGAGCCGGAGGCCGCAGAACCGGCGGCCGGGGAACCGGGAGCCACAGAACTGGGAGCCACAGAGCCGGGGACTTCGTCGCCGCGCAGCAGCGCGACGACCTCGGAGACGGACCGGTCGCCGACCGGGCTCCCGTCGACGGCGGTGATCCGGTCGCCGGCCCGCAGTCCCGCGCGGGCGGCGGGGCCGCCGGGCAGGACCCGGCTGATCTCGACGCGGCCCGCGCCCGCGCGTCGGGCGGAGAGTCCGACGCCGGTGTACGAACCGTCCAGGCTCTGCTCGAACTCGGCGTATTCGCGTGCGTCGTAGACCGCGCCCCAGCGGTCGCCGCTGCGCGAGACGAACTCCTCGGCCGCCTGCTTGCCCGACTTCCCGTCAGCGACGGCGTCGGCGGCGGCGCGGGCCAGCGCGTCACGGTCGACGGGCACCACGGCGGAGCCGCCGTAACCCCCGGGGCCGCCGGGGCCGAGGGCGGCGCTCAGGGCCGTACCGGACGGCGGGGACAGGTCCGGGGACCCGGCCGCGGCGGGTGGCTCCGGGGCGGCCGGGCGGCGCGGCAGGGCGCCGGTGGCCGCGGCCGTACCGATCACTCCGGTGAACACCAACGTCAAGACGGCCCCACGGAGAACTCCGCGGGGCCGTCGACAGAACTCGGGGCCGGCACCGGCACGCATGCGGCCACTCTAGGACAACCGGATGACAAGCGGAGGGCGCCGTAAGGCCCTTGGCCGTACGGCGCCCTCCGTGATCCGGTGCCCCTGGCGTCCCAACCGCCCCGCCCCGCCCCCCGTCCCGACCCCGTACCGACCCCCGCCCCGAGGTCACCCGGGGCCGGGGCGGTACGAGGCCGGACGGTCACACCTTCAGGTACTTGCGCAGCGCGACGAACGCCGCAATGGACGGCATCAGCAGTCCGATGACGAGGACCAGCGGAAGCTGGGCGAGGACGACGTCCCAGCCGACGAAGTTCACCAGCGGCATCTGCTGGGCCAGTTCGAGTCCGTGATCGACGAGGAAGTAGTGCCCGCCGAGCAGCAGCACGCACGCGAAGAGGCCGCCGATGAGGCCGGAGAACGCGGCCTCCGCGATGAACGGGATCTGGATGTAGAAGTTGGTCGCGCCGACGAGCCGCATGATGCCGGTCTCGCGGCGGCGGCTGAACGCGGACACCCGGACCGTGTTGATGATCAGCATCAGCGCGATGACGAGCATCAGGAACATGAGGGCGACGGCGGCATAGTTGACGCTGCGCATCATGTTGAAGAGGGTCTCCAGGATGGACCGCTGGTCCTGGATCGACTCGACACCGTCACGGCCCGCGAAGGCCGTGGCCACGACCTTGTATTTCTCCGGGTCCTTCAGCTTCACCCGGAAGGATTCCTGCATCTGGTCCGGGGTGACGACGGACGCGATCGCCGTGTCGCTGTACTGCTGCTTGTAGTGCTTGTACGCCTCGTCGGCGGTCTCGTGATGGACCGTCTCGACGAGGTCCTTCATGTTCCTGAGGTCGGACTCGATCTCCTTCTTCTGCTGCGCGGTGACCGCTCCCTTGGCGCACTTGGCGCTGGAGGCGGCGTCGCTCTTGTTGCAGAGGAAGATGGAGACGTTGACCTTGTCGTACCAGTAGTCCTTCATCGTGCTGACCTGCTCGCGCATGAGCAGGGCGCCGCCGAAGAGGGCCAGCGAGAGGGCGACGGAGACGATGACCGCGAAGGTCATCGTGAGATTGCGGCGAAGACCGACACCGATCTCCGAGAGCACGAACTGAGCGCGCATATGACTGTTCTCCCGCCCGTCAGTGCTGGTAGCCGTAAACGCCGCGGGCCTGGTCGCGGACGAGTCGGCCCTTCTCCAGCTCGATGACGCGCTTGCGCATCTGGTCGACGATGTTCTGGTCGTGGGTCGCCATGACGACGGTGGTCCCTGTCCTGTTGATGCGGTCGAGCAGCTTCATGATGCCGACGGAGGTCTGCGGGTCGAGGTTGCCGGTGGGCTCGTCCGCGATCAGCAGCATGGGGCGGTTCACGAAGGCCCGGGCGATGGCGACACGCTGCTGCTCACCACCGGACAGCTCGCCCGGCATGCGGTCCTCCTTGCCGCCGAGGCCGACCAGGTCGAGCACCTGGGGGACGGCCTTGCGGATCTCGCCGCGCGGCTTGCCGATGACCTCCTGGGCGAAGGCGACGTTCTCGGCCACGGTCTTGTTGGGCAGCAGACGGAAGTCCTGGAACACCGTGCCCAACTGGCGGCGCATATGCGGCACCTTCCAGTTGGAAAGGCGGGCGAGGTCCTTGCCCAGGACGTGCACCTGCCCGTGGCTGGCGCGCTCCTCGCGCAGGATCAGCCGCAGGAAGGTCGACTTTCCGGAGCCGGAGGAACCGACGAGGAAGATGAACTCCCCCTTCTCGATCTCCAGGGAAACGTCCCGGAGCGCGGGGCGGTTCTGCTTCGGATAGGACTTGGAGACGTTGTCGAATCGGATCACGGATGCACCACGGTCGGCCGGGAGTAGGTGTGCGTGACCATACGCGAACGGACATGGCCCGCGCAGTCGCGGACCGCGCTTGTGTCCTTTATCCTTTTCGTCCTTCCGGGCGACCCGGCCCGGGGCGCGCCGAAACGCGCCGGAGCTGGCACAGTGGTAGAGGAACGCCGGGGCCGCCCCGGACGTTCTTCGAGAAGGAGCCCGGTGCGGGAGGAGGAGAGCGCATGACCTATGACCGACTGGTGTGCGCCAACTGCGCGGCGCCCGTCGCGGAGGGCCGCTGCCCCGTCTGCCGCGCGAACCGCGAGCGTCTGCCCCAGCCGACGGGAGTGACGCCGGCGATGCTGCTGGCCCTGGTGGTCGCCCTGGTGGCGGCGACGGCCCTGCTGGTGGCGGTACGGGGGCTGTGAGCCCGTAAGCCCGTACGGCCGTGAGCCCCGCGAGCAGGAGTGCGTGAGGCGTGCGGGGCGTACGGGGCGTGTGGAGGCACCCGAGGGCGTGCGCGCGGATGCGTCGCGCCGTGCGCATGGCGTACGGAGACACCACACCGACGTACGTACAGTGTTCGGAGCAGCCGGTGTACCCGGGCGCGAAGGACGGAGCACGGAGCACGGAGCACGGAGCACGCGGAGGATACGGAGTACGGGAAAGGGCCGGGGCACCTGGTGAGGCGCCCCGGCCCTTCGCGTCCGGTCTCAGCGGACCGTGTCCCCTGGGGGCCTAAGCGCCCGCGGGATCAGCGGTCTCAGACGGCGGCGCGAGCGCCACCGACGAGGCGGGGCAGGATCCGGAAGCCGATGCCGCCGGCGATCATGGTGGCGGCGCCGATGATCAGGAACGACGTCTCCGCCGCACCGGTCTCGGCGAGCTCCTCCTTGACCTGGCCCTGCTCGACGGGCTGCGAGCCGGCGTTGTTGGCGCCGTTGTCGTTGCCGCCACCGCTGGTGCCGGTGCCGCCGGCGCACTCGGCGCCGTCGACGGTCACGGTGCAGTTGGCGTCGCCACCGTTGTCGTGGCCACCGTTGCCGGTGTTGCCGTTACCGCCCGTGCCGTTGCCGTTGCCGTGGTCGCCGCCGTTGCCGCCAGTGCCCTGGTCGCCACCGGTGCCGTTGCCACCGCCGGTGCCATTGTGGCCGCCGGTCCCGTTGCCACCGCCGGTGCCATTGTTGCCACCGGTCCCGTTGCCACCGCCGGTGCCATTGTTGCCACCGGTCCCGTTGTTGCCGCCGGTGCCATTGTTGCCACCGGTCCCGTTGTCACCACCGGTCCCGTTGTCACCACCGGTCCCGTTGTCGCCACCGGTGCCGTTGTCACCGCCGGTCCCGTTGTCACCGCCAGTGCCGTTGTCGCCACCGGTGCCGTTGTCACCGCCGGTCCCGTTGTCACCGCCGGTGCCGTTGTCACCGCCAGTGCCGTTGTCGCCACCGGTGCCGTTGTCACCGCCGGTCCCGTTGTCACCGCCGGTGCCGTTGTCGCCACCGGTCCCGTTGTCACCACCGGTCCCGTTGTCACCGCCAGTGCCGTTGCCCGGGTCGCAGCCCTCCGGGTTCGCGCCACAGTCGTCGCCCGGGCCGTCACCCTGGATCTCGGAAGAGAAACCGATGCCCACCCCGGCCGCCGAAGCGGCGCCGGCCGCCGTCAGCGACGCGCCGGCCGCGATCACCGCGCCGGCCGCGATCCGCGCGATACGGATCCGCGTCTTCTTCGTCATGTGCTTGCTACCCCCAGTAGCTCATCTTGTCCGTAGAGCCGCGGCCCGGGGCCCGGGCACTGGGGGCGATCACCGTGAGATCCGGACCTGCCCCCGTCCACACACGCCCCGGAGACACGCGTGCCGCGTGCCACCCTTCCGAGTTTCAAAGAACTCGTCAAGGCCGTTGCGCGTGCGATGCCGGAAAGCTCCCGATCCGCCCGCCCTGCGGCGATGCAACTGTGACGTAAACCTGAACTCCCGCCTCTTCCAAGCCAGTTCCCTTGTCGACAAAGCGCCAGCTCGATCACCCCACCGCTTGCGCGCGCGAATCGCCGACCATCCGACCGTGCGTTCCCGCCGGTTCCCGACGGTTCCCACGAGTCTTCCGCGACCACCCGACCGCCCCGGATACGACGACCGGCCCGGGGCCCCGCTCATCTGGTGAGCGGGGCCCCGGGCCGTATGTGCATGGTGCGTAAAGCGGGGGCGGGCCCCCGGCGGGCCTACGCGTCCGCCTGCTCCTGCTGCTTGCGCCAGCGGATGCCGGCCTCCAGGAAGCCGTCGATCTCGCCGTCGAGGACGGACTGCGGGTTGCCGACCTCGTGCTCGGTGCGCAGGTCCTTGACCATCTGGTACGGGTGGAGGACGTACGAACGCATCTGGTTGCCCCAGGAGCTGCCGCCGTCGCCCTTGAGCGCGTCCATCCTGGCGCGCTCCTCCTGGCGCTGGCGCTCAAGGAGCTTGGCCTGGAGGACGTTCATGGCGCTCGCCTTGTTCTGGATCTGGGAGCGCTCGTTCTGGCAGGAGACCACGATGCCGGTCGGGATGTGCGTGATGCGCACCGCCGAGTCGGTGGTGTTGACGCCCTGGCCGCCGGGGCCGGAGGCGCGGTAGACGTCGATGCGCAGCTCCGACTCGTCGATGTCGACGTGGTCGGACTGCTCGACGACCGGGAGCACCTCGACGCCCGCGAAGGAGGTCTGGCGGCGGCCCTGGTTGTCGAAGGGGGAGATGCGGACGAGGCGGTGGGTGCCCTGCTCGACGGAGAGGGTGCCGTACGCGTACGGGGCCTTGACCACGAAGGTGGTCGACTTGATGCCGGCCTCTTCCGCGTACGAGGTCTCGTAGATCTCGGTCGAGTAGCCGTGGCGCTCGGCCCAGCGCAGGTACATGCGCTGGAGGCGCTCCGCGAAGTCGGAGGCGTCGACGCCGCCCGCCTCGGCGCGGATGTTGACCAGCGCCTCGCGCTCGTCGTACTCGCCGGACAGGAGGGTGCGGACCTCCATCTCGTCGAGCGCCTTGCGGACGTTGACGAGCTCGCCCTCGGCCTCGGCCCGGGTGTCCGAGTCGTCCATCTCCTCGGCCAGCTCGAACAGGACCGCGAGGTCGTCGATGCGGCCGCGCAGGGTCTCGGCCTTGCGGACCTCGGCCTGGAGGCGCGAGAGCCGGCTCGTGATCTTCTGCGCCGCCTCGGGGTCGTCCCACAGGGACGGGGCCGCGGCCTGCTCTTCGAGCACGGCGATGTCTGCCCTCATCTTTTCGAGGTCCAGGACGGCCTCGATCGACCCCATGGTCGAGGAGAGGGACTTCAGCTCTTCGGATACATCGACGACTGCCACGCGTCCAGCGTAACGGCTCATGGCGCGGAGCCGGACCTGTGGATCCCCGCATATGCCCGCCGGGCCCGGCTCATACGCGGCTCATTCGCGGCTCACGCACGGCTCGAACGCGGCCCACGCGCCGTACGAACGCCGTGCGCCCGCCGTACGAACACCGCGTGGGCGCGCCGCGCGCGGGCGGGTACGGGCCGGCCCGGCCGGGGCCGCGCGGGCCCCCGCCGGGCCGGGCCCGCGCGTCCTTACGGCTGCGCGCTCCGTGTCGTCTCCTGCGCGTCGCGCGGCGGCGCGTCGGCGTCCCCGGAGGCGGCCAGATAGCCGCCGACCCCGAGCGCGGCGACCAGGACGGCCGCCGCGACGCCCAGGGTGATCCGGCGCTTGCGGACCGCGTCCGCCTTGTGGCGGGCCGAGCCGGGGCGGCGGGCGCCCGCCGAGCGCGGGGCGCGGGCGGTGCCGAGGGGGCCGCCGGACAGCTCGTCGGGGGCGGGCACGCGCATGGAGGTGTGCGTGTCGCGGTTGGAGTCGGTGGAGGCGCCCGGCACCAGCGGGACGGCGGCCCGGCGCGGGGCGGGCTCGCTGTCCGGCCGGCCGGCGTACGCGTCCGGCGCGCCGCCCGCCTCGCCCGCCGGGTCCGCGTCCGGCTCGTCGACGTCGAGCGGCGGGATGCCCTTGAGGGTGGGCAGTACGTCCCGCAGCCGGGTCGCCAGCTCGGAGGCGCGCAGCCGGGACGCCGGGGCCTTGGCCAGGCACTGGACGATCAGCTGCCACAGCTCTTCGGGGATGCCGGGCAGCGGGACGACGGTCTCGGTGACGTGGCGGCGCAGGACGGCGCCCGGGTGGCCGCCGCCGAACGGCGTGAACCCGGCGAGCAGTTCGTACAGCACCGTGGCGAGGGCGTAGATGTCGACGGCGGCGCGGGGCGGCAGGCCCTCGACGATCTCGGGGGCGAGGTAGTCGGGGGTGCCGATGATCCGGGTGGCCTTGGTGCGGCCGGGGGTGTCGATGAGCTTGGCGACGCCGAAGTCGGTGAGCAGCGCCGGGTGGGCGCCGCCGGGGCCGAGCGGGCCCTCCATGTCGAGCAGGATGTTCTCGGGCTTGACGTCCCGGTGGACCACACCGGCCTTGTGCGCGGCGGCGAGGCCGTCGGCGACGTCGGCGATGATCGCGACGGCGGCCTCGGGCGCGAGCCGGCGTTCGCGGTCGAGGCGGGTGCGCAGATCGGTGCCGCGGATCAGGTCCATGACCAGCGCGAGATCGTTGCCGTCGACGACGAGGTCGCGGACGGAGACCACGTGCGGGTGGTCGAGGCCGAGCAGGGCGGTGCGTTCCTGAACGAAGCGGCCGACGAGTTCCTGGTCGGCGGCGAGGTCCTCGCGCAACAGCTTGATGGCGACGGGGCCCTCGGGTCCCTCGCCGAGCCACACCGTGCCGGCGCTGCCCCGGCCGAGGATCTGGTGGGCCGTGTAGCGGCTGCCGATATTCCG
Organism: Streptomyces sp. NPDC046203; assembly: GCF_040646255.1. NCBI lineage: Bacteria > Bacillati > Actinomycetota > Actinomycetes > Kitasatosporales > Streptomycetaceae > Streptomyces > Streptomyces sp. NPDC046203. The sequence continues at coordinate 42,065 of NZ_JBEYZX010000032.1, forward strand.
TGCCAAGACTGCTCCCTCAGCGGCTGCGGTTCGCGACAAAGTTACGCGTCCGGAGAGTCGGACCGGCACTTCCGAGGGGAAAACACCCCGAGGAAGTCGACATGTCGATGGCCTGATCCGTCTCCGGGTGCCCCGCCCCGCCAGTTACCCCCGGTTACCACTCGGTGGAGACGGTGGTATGGGCGGGGCAGAGCGGGTCACCGCGGGGCGCGATACGCGCGACGGTAGGGGAGACAGTACGGGTGCCGCGGACCGCGCGGCGACCTGCGGGGCGGGAGGCGGCCCGGCCGGCGCACCGGCCGCCGTGAAGCGGTCGGGTGGCCGAGCGGTCGGGAAGGCCGGCGACAGCCAGGAACGGCCGGGGCGCCGACCCGGCACGCGGCAACGGGTGGTGGCAGGCGACGGGTGGTGACGGCGTCCGGCAGCCGGTTGTCCGATCCGCCGGTCGGCCGGCTACCGGCTACCGGCTACCGGCTACCGGCCGGTCACTGACCGGCCGGTAGCGGTCGGCGGGGTCACTGGCCGGTGGTGTCGCCGCCCGTGCCCAGGCCCGTGCCCGTGCTCTGGGTGACCGAGGAGATCCAGTCGCTCAGCGAGGAGATGCCGTCGCCGATCGCCTGCCAGTAGCCCTTGCCCTGGGCGACCCAGTCCTGGAGCGGGGTCAGCTCCCAGACGAGCCAGCCCGCCACCACGAACAGCACGATCGTGAAGAGGCAGCCCTTGAGGCAGCCGAGCCCCGGGATACGCATCGGGTTGGCGCCGCGCTGGCGCGGCGGACGCGGCTCGCGCGGCGCGGGTGCGGGCGCGGGCGCGGGCGCCGCCGGGGGCGGCTGCGGGGGCGCGTACTGCTGCTGCGGCGGCTGGGGAGCGTACTGCTGCGGATGCGGCTGCTGGTACGGCGCCGGCGGCGGGGCCTGCGGGGGCCGCTGCGGCTGCTGGTACTGCTGGGGCGGCCGGGGCGGGTGCTGGTACTGCTGCGGCGGCGGTTGCTGCTGATACTGCTGCGGCTGCTGCGGCTGCTGCGGGGGCTGCTGGGGCTGGGGGCGGCGCTGCGGGCGCCGGCGCAGGGGGTCCTCGCCCGGGTCGAGGTACTGCATCTCCGTCTGCTCGTTGCGGTCGCGGGCCGCGCGCAGCTGGTTCTGCCAGGGGTGCGGCTGCTCGCCCGGCGGGTCCTGCGGTACGGGGGGCATGGCCCGGGTCGGGTCGGCGCCGCCCTGGCCGGGGCCCGCAGCGGGGAGCACGGCGGTCGGGTCGGCCGCACCGGCCGGTCCGCCGGCCGGCAGCACGCTGGTGGGCGCGGCCGGGTCGTACGAGCCCTGCCGGCCGATCCCCGCCGGGGCGGCGGAACCGGCGGGCAGCACCTGGGTGGCGCCGGCCGGGTCGTTCCCGGCGCCCGGGACCGGCGCGGGGGCCGGGTCGGGCGCGAGCAGCGCGCCGACGCCCTCGGCGGCCTCGATCTGGTCGGGGGTGGCGTGCACGCCGATGCCGGCGGCGACGGTCCGCAGCCCTCGGGCGAGGTTCTCGGCGCTGGGCCGCTCATCCGGGTTCTTGCGCAGACAGCGCTCTATCACCGTCCACAGCGGGGTGGGCACGGTGGAGGGACGGCGCGGCTCCTCGGTGAGGTGCTGGTGCAGCACCTCCAGGGCGGTGCCGCCGCCGAACGGGGGCCGGCCGGTGACCAGCTCGTACAGCAGGATGCCGGCGCCGTAGATGTCGACGGCGGAAGTCTGCGGGCGGCCCTCGGCGGACTCGGGCGCCACGTACGCGGGCGTGCCGACGAACTCGTGGGTGCGGGTCAGGCCCGGGGAGTCGGCGAGGCGCGCGATGCCGAAGTCGGTGAGCATCGGGTACATGCCGTCGCCGTCCTGCCGGAGCAGGACGTTGGCGGGCTTGAGGTCGCGGTGGACGACGCCGTCGGTGTGGCTCGCGGCGAGGGCGTCGGCGATCTGCGCGGTGAGGAGCGCGGCGGCGACCGGGGTGAGCGGGCCGTTCTCGCGGATGTAGCGGTGCAGGTCGGGGCCGTCGACGAGGTCCATGACCAGGGCGAGGACGTCGCCCTCCACGACCAGGTCGCGGGTGCGCACGATGTTGGGGTGGGTGAGCCGCAGCAGCACGGACCGCTCGCGCAGGAAGCGCATCACGATGTCCGCGTCGTTGGCGAGCTCCTCCTTGAGGACCTTGATCGCGACGGTCTCGCCGGGCTCGCCCGGGACCGCCGCCTCCGCGCCGGCCGTCTCCCGCTGGCGGGCTCGCCAGACGGTGCCCGTGGCGCCGCGGCCGAGCGGCTCCTCGAGCAGGTACTTGCTGCCGATAGGCCGCACGTCACGCGCTCCCTGCTGATCGTGGTCCCGGGGTGTCGCCGAATGTCCCCGCGGTCCCTGTGTGTTTCCGTACCCCGTCCAAACCCGCGCCTCGGACGCGCCGGGACCCTTCCGGGGCCCGTCAGGGTGTCCGACCCACTTTAGGGCCTGACCGGTCGATCATGGCCGGGCCCGTGAGCCGGTCAGGGCACTCGTCGCGGGTGCGCGTCGTGGGTACTCGTCGTGGGCGGGCGGGGCGGACGGGGCGGGTGGCGGACGGGACACCCACGCCCGTGCGGCAAGACGCCGAAAGCGGAGGCCGGGTTGCCACCTGGGGCCCGGGAGAACCCTTGGGGGCTCCCCTGGGTGATCCCCCAAGGGTTCTCGGGGGCTCCTTCACGCACTCCCCCGCGCTCCCTGGCGTACGCCCCTGGCGGCGTCGGGGTGCCGCCACGAGCGCGGCCGAGAACGCGGGTGCGGCGGGCGCCCGGAGCGGTCCGAACGCCGGTGCGCTGCAACCACGTACGTACGCAACCAGGCCAAATTCGGCCCATCGGTGACCGGACAAGATCATTTGGTGGCCACCCGGGGGCGGGTTGTCGGTGGCAGGTGCGAGGATGCGTACAGCACGTCGTGTCGAGGGTAGGGAGCCCGCGCGCACCGTGCCGACCTGACCGGACGACGCGTCCGCGTTCGGGTGGGGGGAGCGAGTGGGTGATTCCCCTGCCGGGCGCGCCGCGCAGAAGGGACCGCTGACGGCGATGCAGATCCGGCTGACCGTCCTCGCACCGCACGCCGGCCATGCCGACCACGGTGCGGGGCGCACCTGTGACGTGCTGGTCACCGCCCCCGCGGGGACCGAGCTGGCCGCCGTGGCCGCCGCGCTCGCCACGGCCGTCTCCGGCCCGGAGACCCCCTCGTCCCACGCGACCGTGCTGTACGCGGGCGGGGAGCGGCTGGACACCCGGCGCTGTCTGCTCGGCGAGCCGCCGCTGGTCGACGGCGGCGTGCTGTCCCTCCATGTACCGGGCCCGCCCGGACCGGACGAGCACGTCGGCGAGAAGGCCCCGGCCCGGCTCCATGTGGTCGCGGGTCCCGACGCCGGCGGTGTCCATCTGCTGCACGGCGGAGCGATCGTCATCGGCCGTTCCGTGGACGCGGACGTACCGCTCGACGACCCCGACGTCTCCCGTACCCACTGCACCGTGACCGTCTCCCCGGACGGCCGGGTGACGGTCGCCGACCCCGGCTCCACCAACGGGACGACGCTCGACGGCACGCCCGTCGGCGCGCGGCCGGTGCGTTTCGCGCCGGGCGCGGTGCTGCGCGTCGGCGAGTCCGCCCTGCGTCTGACGACCGGTCCGGCGGGCGGCCCCGAGGACACCCTGGCCACCGTCTCGGACGGCGAGGGCCATCTGCGGGTGGCGCACGCCGGAACCCTGGCCGGCCCGGGGAGCGCAAGCGGCACGAACGGCCCGAACGGCCCGCGCAACGGCGGCCCGAGCACCACGGGTGGCACGGCCGTCACCCCGCTCGGACAGTCGTACGAACCCTTCGGCGGTGCGCGTACGGCGTCGTCCGAGACGCCGACGCACGGCGGCAACCGGCGCCTCGACGGAACGGCCGCCGCGAACGAAGACGGAACCGGAACTGGAACCGGGAACAGGAACGGGAACGGCGAGTGGGACACCGACCGGGACGGGCACGCGCGCGTGGCAGAGCCCGGCGAGTCCCACGCTGAGTCCCCTGGCGATTCCCACGGTGATTCCCACGGCGGGTTCGAGCACCACGGCCGGACCCGGCAGACCCGTAAGCGCGGGATCGGCGCCTGGGCGCGGCGGTTCGCGGGCGGCCGGGAGGAGCCGGAGGCGGAGTACGGCGTGACGCCGGTGCCCGCCTTCCCCGAGGGCCTCGCCGGCGGCACTGGCGGCCCCGGCCGCGCCCCGGCCGACAGCTGGCCCGACCCGGCGGCCGTGCTGCTCACCGCCCTCGGCCCCGGCCCGCGCCTGTGGGAGCGGGGCCTGGACCATCCCGAGGCCCTGGTGGTCCGGCTCGGCACGACCGACCGGGCCGAGCTGTCCGGCGTGCCCGTCACGGTCGGGCTGCGCGAGGCCGGTGCGCTCGGCCTCGCCGGACCCACGGCCCGTCTCGACGGCCTGGCCCGCTCGGTGGTGGCCCAGCTCGCCGCGCTGCACTCCCCCGGCGACCTGGAGATCGTGCTGGTCAGCGCCGACCGCGGCCGCCCCCTGGAAGAGCGGCGCCGCAACTGGGGATGGCTCGGCTGGCTGCCGCACACCCGTCCGGCGCACGGCCAGGACTGCCGGCTGCTTCTCGCGTACGACCGCGACCAGGCCCACGCGCGGCTCACCGAACTGACCCGGCGGCTCGACGGCGGGCCGCTCGGCACGGGCTGGGCGAGCGCCGACCGCGCCGCGATCGCCGAGGCGGCCGCCCGGCACACCGGACCGGTGACGGTCGTGGTCGTCGACGGCGACCCGGGCTCCGCCGCGCTGCGCGAGACGGCGGCGCGGCTCGCGGTGGCGGGCGCCGCCGTCGGGATCCATCTGATCGCGCTGGCCGAGGCGCCGTCCGCGTCGCCGGCCTCGCCGGTCGCCGCGACGTACGAGACGGCGTGCGCGACCTCCCTCGCCTTCCGTGAGTGCGGGGCGGCGGCCCTGCTCAGCGGGGATGTGGCGACCGCGCTGCGGCTGCTGCGGACGGCCGGCGGGCGGGTCGCCGGGCACGGCACGGTCGGGGTGCTCGACGCGGTGTCGGTCGCCTGGGCGGAGCGGTTCGGCCGCGCCCTCGCGCCGCTGCGCCCGGACACGGCCGGCGCGGACGGCGGGCGGACCGCCGCCGCTCTGCCGCCGTCGTCCCGGCTCCTGGACGAACTGGGGCTGGCCCGGGCCACCCCCGCGTCCCTGATGGCCCGCTGGGCCTCGGCCCCGGAGGGTACGGCGGTGCTTGGCGCGGGCCCGCACGGGCCGGCCGCCGTGGACCTCACCAAGGAGGGCCCGCATCTGCTGATCGAGGGCCCGGCGGGCAGCGGCCGCACCGAGCTGCTGCGTTCGATCGCCGCCTCCCTCGCGGCGGGCGGCCGGCCGGACCGGCTGGGCCTGCTCCTGGTCGACGGGGCGGGCGGCGGGCGGGGCGAGGGCCTCGCGGTGTGCACGGAGCTGCCGCATGTCACCGAGCATCTGGTGGCCTCCGATCCGGTACGGATGCGGGAGTTCGCACAGGCGCTGAACGCCGAGCTGAAGCGGCGTGCCGAGCTGCTCGGGGACACCGACTTCGCCGACCGGCGTTCGGCCGGCCGGCTGGTCGGCCAGCGCGCGCCGAGCCCCGCCGAGTCGCTGCCGTCCGCGGCCCCGGCCTCGTCTCCTTCCTCGTCCTCCTCTGCTCTCGCTTCCGTCTCGTCTGGCTCGTCTGTCCCATCCGGCTCGTCTGGCTCGTCTGTCCCGGGGGCCTCCGCACTGACGTCGTCGGCGTCCCGTGCGACGGCGCGGATCCCGGAGGCGCGCTCCGGGGACTCCCGTACGGGTGGCGCGGCCGGGTCCTTGGGCGGCGCCGCCGTTCTCGGGGACACCCCGAGCGGGCGGCTGCCCCGGGCCGGGGCGGCCGACCTCCACGAACGGCCGAGCAGCCGGACGTACCGCACCGGCGGTGACGGCGTCGGCGGTCTCGGGGACACGCCCAGCGGACGGCTCGCCCGTCCGTCGGCCGACCTCTACGACCAGGCGAGCGCCCGGACGTACCGGACCGGCGGCGACAGCGGCGGCGCTCTCGGCGACACACCCAGTACGCGGCTCGCCCGGTCCTCGGGCGGCTCGGCCGCACCGGGAGCCGGTGCCGGTGCCAGTGCCAATACCGGTGTCGGTGCCGGTGCCGGGAGCCCGGCCGACGGGGCGGGGACGCTGCCGAGGCTCGTGGTGATCGTCGACGACTACGACGCGCTGGTGGCGCCCGCGCTCGGCGCGCCGGGACGGCCGGCGGCCGGATCGGTGATGCGGGCCCTGGAGGCCGTGGCGCGGGGCGGGGCGCGGCTCGGCATCCATCTGGTCGCGGCCTCGGCGCAGCCGGACCGGACCTCGGACACGGAACTGGCGCACGGCGCGCGGCTGCGGATCGTCCTCGACCCGCCGCCCGCCGCACCCGACGGCGGCCCGGACGGGCCCCAGCCCGGCCGGGGACGGCTCGGGCATCCGGACGGCCGGGTGACCCCGTTCCAGACGGGCCGGGTGACCGGGCGCATCCCGCGCACGGCGACCCAGCGGCCCACGGTCGTCCCGGTGGAGTGGGAGCGGATGGGCGACCCGCCGGCCCGCCGGCCGATCCGCGAGCTGGGCAACGGCCCGACGGACCTGGCCCTGCTGGCCAGCGCCCTGGACCGGGCGGCCCGGTCGGTCGAGGCCACCCCCATACCTCCGCTGACGTCCCCGGCACCCGCCTGACGGCCGTGTGCCGGGCCGTCGGCCCCCTTCCCCGGATCCGGTACGGGATACGAGCCCCGGCGCGAGACCCCTCGCGCCCTCGTACGGGCCCCGGCACGCCCCTGAGCACCCCCGACGCACGCCCCTGAACCCGCGCCCCTGAGCACCCCTGACGCGCGCCCCCGAAAGCGCTCCGGCGTGCGCCTCGGCACGCCTTGCCGCGCCCCTCGCCGTACCCGCGTCACACCCCGCCGTACCTCCACCGCGCCCCTCGCCGCACCCCCCGCCGAACCCTCACCCACCCCCTCGTTCCGCCCCGCCGCTCCCCGCCTCCTCACCTGACGTCACGTCACGGGCCCATCACAATCGCGCACTTGACACGGAAGGCGGTATTGCGGGCCCCGGCCCCCGGGCGTAGACCGGATGCCACGGACCAGACAGCGCGGGAGAGGCGGGGCTCGGATGCGTCAGGGCAGAGGGCGAACTCTTCGACTCGTCGCGGTGACGGCGCTCGCCGTCCTCACCGCCGCGGCGTGCGGGGGCGGGAACGGAGGATCGGACGACGACCGCCCCTCCGCGGGCACCGGCGGCGGCTCCGCGGACTCCGGACTCACGCTGCCGTCGCTCAAGGGCCAGAAGTTGGAGGTCGCCGCCGTCTGGACCGGGCCGGAGCAGACCAACTTCACCAAGGTCCTCAAGGAGTTCGAGAAGCGCACCGGCGCGACCGTCACGTTCGTGCCCGCCCAGGACCCGATCGTGAACTTCCTCGGCACGAAGATCGCCGGCGGCTCCCCGCCCGATGTGGCGATGCTGCCGCAGGTCGGCGCCATCCGGCAGGCCGTCGCGCAGAAGTGGCTCAAGCCGCTGGGCCCGGAGGCCAAGGCGCAGCTGGCCGCCCACTACGGGAAGGGCTGGCAGAACCTCGGCACCGTCGACGGCACCCCCTACGGGGTGTACTTCAAGGCCGCGAACAAGTCGCTGGTCTGGTACAACGCCGCCGTGTTCGAGAACGCGGGCGCGAGGGAGCCGAAGAGCTGGAAGGAACTGGTCTCCACCGCCGAGACGATCTCGGCGTCCGGGGCCACCCCGGTGTCGGTGGGCGGCGCGGACGGCTGGACGCTGACCGACTGGTTCGAGAACGTCTATCTCTCCCAGGCCGGGCCGGATAAATACGACCGGCTGGCCCGCCATGAACTCAAGTGGACCGACCCGTCCGTCGCCAAGGCGCTGTCCACGCTGGCGGAGCTGTTCGGCAAGCCGTCGCTGCTCGCGGGCGGCACGAACGGCGCGCTGCAGACCGAGTTCCCGGTCTCCGTCTCCCAGACCTTCGCCGGCGGCGGCCAGGCGAAGGCGGCGATGGTGTTCGAGGGCGACTTCTCCGCCGTCAACATCGCCGAGACGGGCGCGAAGATCGGCACGGACGCCAAGGTGTTCCCGTTCCCGGCGGTCGCCGGCGGCACGGCGCCCGTGGTCACGGGCGGCGACGCGGCCGTGGCACTGAAGGACGGCAAGGGGGCGCAGGCGCTCCTCACCTTCCTGGCCTCGCCCGAGGCGGCCGCGATCTGGGCGGCCGAGGGCGGATTCCTCTCCCCCAACAAGTCGCTGGAGCCGGCCGCGTACCCGAACGACGTCCAGCGGACGATCGCCTCGGCGCTGATCGGGGCGGGCGACGCCTTCCGCTTCGACATGTCGGACCAGATGCCCCAGTCGTTCGGCGGGACGCCCGGGAAGGGCGAGTGGAAGGCGCTCCAGGACTTCCTGAAGAACCCGAAGGACGTGTCCGGCACCCAGGCGACGCTGGAAGCCGAGGCCGTCAAGGCGTACAAGGACTGATCGGCGGTGGACCGCGAGCACGGCACCACCGCCTCCCCCTCGTCCGGGGGATCCGGCGACCCCGGCGGGTCCACGGGGACCGCCGGTTCCGCCGGACCTCCCGGATTCCCCGTCCCGTCCGAAGCCCCTGGCCCGTCCGGAACCTCCGCCCCCTCCGGATCCCCCGCCCCCTCCGGACCCGCCGCACCGCCCGGAGCCGCCGCACCGCCCGGAACCCCTCGTCGCGGCGATCGGGCAGGGTCCGCGCGGCGGTCCCTGCGTCCCCGCTCTGCCCTGACCGCCACCGTCTTCCTCCTCCCCGCCCTCCTCCTGCTCGGCGCGCTCGTCGTCTACCCCATCGGCTACTCGGTGCAGCGCTCCTTCTTCGACAAGAGCGGCGACTCCTTCGCGGGGTTCGACAACTACGTCGCCCTCTTCACGGACGACGCGATCCGCACCGCCCTGCGCAACAACCTGATCTGGGTGGTCGTCGCGCCGACCGTGGCCACCGCCCTCGGCCTGATCTTCGCGGTGCTCACCGAACGGGTGCGCTGGGGTACGGCCTTCAAGCTCGTCGTCTTCATGCCGATGGCGGTCTCGATGCTCGCCGCCGGGATCATCTTCCGGCTGGTGTACGAGCAGGACCCGGAGCGCGGTGTCGCCAACGCCGTCTGGGTGGGCGTGCACGACACCTTCGCCGAGTCGTCGTCCTTCCCCCGCGCCCGCCCGCTGCCGGTGCATCCGCTGAAGGCGGCGGGCGGCGGGGCGTACGAGACCAAGGCGCCGGTCCACGCCGGGACGCCCGCGCTGCTGCCGCTGGTCGGGGTGGCTCCGGCGCGCATGCCGAAGGACGCGCGCCCCGCCCGTACCCCGGAGGCGACCCCGACCCCGACCCCGACCCCGGGCTCGGCCGGCGGCGGGAACGACGGACCGGTCACCGGAGTCGCGTGGCTGGACTTCACCCCGGGCGGCGGCGGGCGGCCGAACACCGTCGACCCCCGGGAGCCCGGCCTCAAGGGGCTGCGGATCGAGGCAGTGAAGGACGGCCGGGTGGTGGCGCGGGCCACGGCGGGCGCGGACGGCGCCTTCCGGCTGCCGGCCGCCGCCGACGGGGCCGTACTGCGGCTGCCCGCGAGCAACTTCCGCGAGCAGTACGCCGGGGTGTCCTGGCTCGGTCCCACGCTCGTCACCCCGGCGATCATCGGCAGTTACGTGTGGATGTGGGCCGGGTTCGCGATGGTGCTGATCGCGGCCGGGCTCGCGGGGCTGCCGCGCGAGCTCCTCGAAGCGGCGCGGGTCGACGGGGCGAACGAGTGGCAGGTGTTCCGCCGGATCACGGTCCCGCTGCTCGCGCCGGTCCTCGGGGTCGTCGTCGTCACCCTGATGATCAACGTCCTGAAGGTCTTCGACCTGGTCTACGTCATCGCGCCCGGCTCGGCGCTGGCCGACGCGAACGTCCTCGCCCTCCAGCTCTACCGCTCGTCCTTCGGCACGGGCGCGGACCTGGGGGTCGGCTCGGCGATCGCCGTCCTGCTCCTGCTGCTCGTCCTGCCGGTGATGGGCTTCAACATCCGCCGGATGCGAAGGGAGAACCGCCGGTGAGCCCCCTCTCCTCCGCCTCCTCCGACTCCTCCGCCGGGAGCGCGACGCCCGCCCAGCGCGCCGCCGTGTCACGGGCCCCGGCACGGGCCCCGGCACGGATCGCGGCACGGGTCGCGGCGCGGGCCGCCTCGGGCGCGGTCCGGGTCTTCCTGGTCCTGGTCGCGCTGTTCTGGCTGATGCCGACGGCGGGACTGCTGCTCTCCTCCCTCCGCTCGCCGTCCGACATCGCCGCGAGCGGCTGGTGGCAGGTGTTCACCGCCCCGGCGCAGCTGACCACCGAGAACTACCGCGATCTGCTCGCGAACCACACGATCACCGGTTCCCTCGGCTCCACGATCCTGATCACCGTGCCCGCCACCCTCCTCGTGATCGTCATCGGCTCCTTCGCCGGCTACGCCTTCGCGTGGCTGGACTTCCCGGGCCGGGACGGGTGGTTCCTGCTGGTCGTGGGGCTGCTCGTGGTGCCGGTGCAGGTGGCGCTCGTACCGGTGTCGAAGCTGTTCGGGACGCTCGGGATCTTCGAGACGACGCTGGGGGTGGTGCTGTTCCACACGGCCTTCGGGCTGCCGTTCGCGATCTTCCTGCTGCGGAACTTCTTCGCCGAGATCCCGCGCGAACTGCTCGAAGCGGCCCGTCTGGACGGGGCGGGCGAGCTGCGCCTGTTCGCCCGGGTGGTGCTGCCGCTGGGCGGGCCGGCCATCGCGTCGCTCGGGATCTTCCAGTTCCTGTGGGTGTGGAACGACATGCTGGTGGCGCTGATCTTCGCCGACGCCGCCTCGCCGCCGATCACGGTGGCGCTCCAGCAGCAGGTCCGCCAGTTCGGCAACAACGTGGACGTGCTCGCGCCCGGCGCGTTCGTGTCGATGGTGATCCCGCTGGTGGTGTTCTTCGCGTTCCAGCGGCAGTTCGTGTCCGGGGTGATGGCGGGCGCGGTGAAGTAGCCGGGCAGCCCGCGCCCGGCCCGTACGGGGCCTCCCGTACGGCATGTCCCGTACGGGATCAGGCGGTGAGCGCGGCCACCACCGAGCGCGCGAGGTCGTCGAGATAGCCCCGCGGCGGTTCGGTACGGACGACCCCCAGCCGCCAGTAGAGCGGGCCGAGCACGAGGTCCACGGCCCGGTCGGGGTCGGTGTCCGCGGGCAGTTCGCCGCGTTCGGCGGCGGCGTGGACGATCCGCGCCACCACGCCCTGCCGGCTGTCGAGCAGCGCGGCCTTCAGGGTGTCCGCGATCTCGGGGTGCCGGGCGGCCTCGACGAGGAGGTCCGGGATGACCTGCGAGGCGACCGGGTGGCGCAGCGCGTGGGACGCGACCTCCAGGAGGGCGCGGACGTCCCCGTACAGCGAGCCGGTGTCGGGCGCGGGCAGGCCCTGGACGGCGACCGCGCCGACGAGGTCGACGACGAGCGAGAGCTTGGACTTCCAGCGCCGGTAGACGGCGGTCTTGCCGACGCCCGCGCGGCGCGCGATGCCCTCGATGGACATCCGGGAGAAACCGACCGAGGCCAGTTCGGCGAAGACGGCGGCCCGGATCGCCTCGGTCACGTCCTCGCGGAGCACGGCGGCTCCGGCGGGCGCGCGGCGTGGGGTTCCCGGGGCTGTCGTCATACCGAGGATCTTAGCCAGCGCGCTCACCAGGGGAAACGATGCCGTACCGACGATACGGTTGCGTTCCGACGGCGGTCGCCCCTACGCTCCCCGTAGCGACGATACGGACCCGTCCCATCGCTTACTCCCTCCCGCGTCGCTCGCCCTCTCGCGCCCTCCACCCCGGAACAAAGGGGATCCCCGTGACCACCCGGACCCTCGCGCCACCCCCTCCCGGCACCCCCGCCGCTCCCGCCCCCGCGCCCGCCCCCGCGCCGGACGGCCCTGCCCCCGCCGACACCTCCCCCGCATCCCCCACGCCCCTCACCTCCGAGGAACTGCGGGCCCTCGCCCTGCGCCACGGCCTGACCGTCAGCGGCGCCCGCCCCTCGCTCCCCGCGTACGCGCGGCAGCTGTGGTCCCGGCGGGACTTCATCACCGCCTTCGCGACGGCCAAGCTGACCGCCCAGTACAGCCAGGCGCGGCTCGGCCAGCTCTGGCAGGTGACGACCCCGCTGCTCAACGCGGCGGTCTACTACCTGATCTTCGGCGTCCTCATGAACACCCGGCAGGGCGTCCCCGACTACGTCCCGTTCCTGCTCACGGGCGTCTTCGCGTGGACCTTCACCTCCCAGACGATCATGACCGGGACCCGTGCGATCAGCGGCAACATCGGCCTGGTCCGCGCCCTGCACTTCCCGCGCGCCGGCCTGCCCCTCGCGCTCGCCCTCCAGCAGCTCCAGCAACTGCTGTTCTCGCTCGGCGCGCTGGCCGTGATCCTCTTCTGCTTCGGCGAGTTCCCGCGCCCGAGCTGGCTGCTCGCGATCCCGGCGCTCGTGTGCCAGACCCTCTTCAGCGCCGGGCTCGCCCTCGTCATGGCCCGGCTCGCGGCGAAGACGCCGGACGTCGCGCAGCTGATGCCGTTCCTGCTGCGGACCTGGATGTACGCCTCCGGGGTCATGTGGTCCATCCCCCACCTCACCGCGGGCCGCGATCTGCCGCACGCCGTGATCGTGGCGCTCCAGTGCAACCCCGCCGCCGTCTACATCGACCTGCTCCGCTTCGCGCTCGTCGACAGCTTCCACGCCTCGCAGCTCCCACCGCACGTGTGGCCGCTCGCGGCGGGCTGGGCCGCGCTCGTCTTCGCCGGCGGATTCGTCTACTTCTGGAAGGCAGAGGAGACCTACGGCCGTGGCTGATCCCGTCTCGTACGCACCGCACACCCCGCAGGCACCGACGAGGGCGCCCGAACCCACCCCCACCGTCGTCGCCGACGGCGTCCACGTCACGTACACCGTCCAGGGCGGCCGGGCCGCCGGCCGAGGCAGCGCGACCGCCGCGCTCAGCCGGATCGCGTCCCGCCGCCGTACCCCCGGCACCGGAAAGCCCGCCGGAACCGGAACCGGCACGACGACCGCCACCCGCGAAGTCCACGCGGTCAAGGGCGTCAGCTTCGCCGCGTTCCGGGGCGAGGCCATCGGCCTGATCGGCTCCAACGGCTCGGGCAAGTCGACCCTGCTCAAGGCCATCGCGGGCCTGCTGCCGGTGAGCGCGGGCCGTGTGTACACCCAGGGCAGCCCGTCCCTGCTGGGCGTCAACGCGGCACTCATGGGCGACCTCACCGGCGAGCGGAACGTCATCCTCGGCGGGCTCGCGATGGGCATGAGCCGCCGGGAGATCGCCGCCCGCTACGACGAGATCGTCGAGTTCTCCGGCATCAACGAACGCGACGACGCCATCTCCCGCCCCATGCGCACGTACTCCTCCGGCATGGGCGCCCGGCTCCGCTTCTCCATCGCCGCCGCCCGCACCCACGACGTCCTGCTCATCGACGAGGCACTGGCGACCGGCGACGCCGGTTTCCGGCGGCGCAGCAAGCGGCGGATCGACGAGCTGCGCGCCGAGGCGGGCACGGTCTTCCTGGTCAGCCACTCGAACTCGACCATCACCGAAACCTGCGACCGCGCGCTGTGGCTGGAGGCGGGCGTCCTTCGCATGGACGGTCCGGCGGGCGAGGTCGTGGCGGCGTACGAGGAATTCACCGGCACGACGGGCAAGACCGGCTGTAAATAGGTCATAGCCCCCTAAAGTGCGGAGGGATGACGAACGATCACCCTCCGCACGACACCGCCACCACCGCCGCCACCGCCGGCTCCGCTCCCGGCGCTGCCCCCGGCACTGCCGCAGGCGCCCCCGGTGCCGGTGCCGACGCCTCCCCCACGGCCTCCGACACCTCCCGTGCGGTCTCCACGACCACCGCGCGCCCCCGCCTCACCCGCTCGCCGTTCGACTCGGAGACCTTCACCGCCGCCACCTTCGTGACCGTCGGGCGCGGCCCGCTGCTCGCGCTCGCCGCCACCTGGGCGGTGACCCGGGCCGGCATGCTGTTCCTGCTGTGGCGCGACCGGCTCGGCATCGGCGGGGTCGCGAGCGAGGTGTACGCGCTCTACCACTACTGGTACGGCCTGTTCGCGCACGGCACCTTCCCGCCCGGCGACGTCACCTGGCAGTACCCGCCGGGCGCGGCGCTCGCGGTGATCTCCCCCGGGCTCCTGCCCTGGTTCACGTACTTCCAGGCGTTCACGCTGCTCGTCCTGCTCGCGGACGCGGTCGTCGTACTCGCCCTGGCCGTCGCCGACCGCGACCGGCTCACCCACGGCGCCTGGTACTGGGTGCTCGGCCTGCCGCTCCTGCTCCATCTGCCGTTCGCCCGCTACGACCTGATGCCGACCGCCCTCGCGGTCCTCGCCCTGCTCGCGCTGCGGTCCCGGCGGGCCCTCGCGCACCGCGCGGGCGGGGTGCTCGCCGGGCTCGGCGCGATGATCAAGGTGTGGCCGGCGCTCGCCCTGATCGGCACCCCGCGCGGGCGCACCACCCGCGACACCTGGATCGCCGCGGCGGTCACCGCCGCCACCCTGCTGGCGACGCTGGCGCTGATGTTCACCGGCTCGCTGGACTTCCTGCGGCAGCAGGGCGGGCGGGGCGTCCAGATCGAGTCGGTCACCGGCACCGGCCTCGCCCTCGCGAGGGCCGCCGGAGTGTGGCAGGGCTTCGTGGAACTCCGGTACGGCGCCTTCGAGTACGTCGGCCCGTACGTGTCCACCCTCGCGCACCTGGCGCTGCTGCTGACCGCCCTCGCCTTCATCTGGCTGCTGCTGTGGCGGCTGCGGGCCCGGACGTGGACGGCGGCCACCCCGGCGGACGCGGCGCTCGCGGCGGTGCTGATGTTCACCGTCACCAGCCGGGTGATCAGCCCCCAGTACCTGATCTGGCTGCTCGGCCTCGGCGCCGTCTGTCTGACCTTCCGCGCCACCGTCATGCGCCCCGTGGCGATGCTGCTGCTGCCCGCCGCCGCCCTCAGCTCGCTCGCGTATCCCGTCCTCTACATGGACGTCGTCACCGGCACCTGGCAGGGCGTCACCGTCATGGCGCTGCGCAACGGCGTCCTGCTCGCCGCCGCCGCGCTCGCCGCCCGCCGCCTGTGGACGGCGACGGTCCCCCCGAACGCGTAGCCCCCCGCCCCACACCCACACCCCCGCCCCGCACCCGCACCCCCGGAACGAAAAAAAGGGGCGCCCCCACCGGTACGAAAACCGGTGGGGGCGCCCCCCCTTTCGCTACCCCTGAACGGGTCAGCTGTGCGTACGCAGCAGCGTGCGCATCGTCCTCATCGCGACCGACAGGTTCGCCAGGTCGAAGGCGTCCGAGCCCTGGATCTCCTCCAGGGTCGTGCGCGCCCGGCCCAGGATCGCCGTGTTCGCGGCCTCCCAGGCCGTGAACCGCTCCTCCGGCGTCGCCTCGTCGGTCCCGGCCGCCAGGACGTCCGAGGTGAGCGCGGCGTGCGCGGCGAACAGGTCCTGGCGGATCGAGGCGCGGGCCATCGACTGCCACCGGTCGGCGCGCGGCAGCTCGATGATCCGGTCCATCAGGCCGGTGATCCGCAGCCGGTCGGCCAGGTCGTAGTAGACCTCGGCGACCGCCAGCGGGGCCTTGCCGGTGCGGTCCGCGATCGCGACGATGTCGAGCGTCGGGAAGGCGGAGGAGAAGCCGGCCACGCGGACCGCCAGGTCCTCCGGGACACCGGCCTCGGTGAGCTGGTCCAGGATCGACTGGTACCACTCGTGGTCCGCGCCGCGCAGCAGCGTCGGCAGCTGCTGCCAGACCAGCTCGACCCGCTCCGCGAAGAACTCGATGGTCTCGCCGAGCTGGAGCGGCTGCGGCCGGTTGTTGAGCAGCCAGCGGGTGCCGCGCTCGACGAGCCGGCGGGAGTGCAGCCGCATCCGGGTCTGGATGTCGGCGGACACCTTGTTGTCGAGCGCCTCGACGGCGTCCCAGACCTCGTTCAGACGGAAGATCGCGCGGGCCGCGGTCTGCGCGCGCACGATCTCCTCGATCGAGGCGCCGGACTCCTCGCGCAGCCGGTGCAGGAAGGACGAGCCACCGGAGTTGACGGTGTCGTTGACCAGGACCGTGGTGACGATCTCCCGGCGCAGCGGGTGGGTGTCGACGGCCTCGGTGAACTGCTCGCGCAGCAGCGTCGGGAAGTACGCGTGCAGCAGACCGCGCAGGTACGGGTCGTCCGGCAGGTCGGTGCCGATCAGCTCGTCGGCCACCGTGATCTTGGTGTACGCGAGCAGGACGGCCAGCTCCGGCTGGGTCAGCCCGCGGCCGCTGTTGAGCAGTTCGCGGATCTGCCGGTCGTTGGGCAGGAACTCCAGCGAGCGGTCGAGCGCGCCGTCCCGGCCCAGGCGGCGCATGAACCGCTGCTGGGCCTGGAGCAGCGAGGCGGCCTCGGCGACGGCGTTGGCCAGGTTGGTGTTCTGCGCGTAGTTGTTGCGCAGCACCAGGGAGCCGACCTCGTCGGTCATCTCGGCGAGGATCCGGTTGCGCTGCTTCACGGTCATGTCGCCCTCGGCGACCAGACCGTTCAGAAGGATCTTGATGTTGACCTCGTGGTCGGAGGTGTCCACACCGGCGCTGTTGTCGATGGCGTCGGTGTTGATCTTGCCGCCGGTGCTCTCGGGGCCGCCGGACCGGGCGAACTCGATGCGGCCCAGCTGGGTCGCGCCGAGGTTGCCGCCCTCGCCGACGACCCGGGCGCGCACGTCCCGGCCGTCGACGCGGATGGGGTCGTTGGCCTTGTCGCCGACGTCGGCGTTCGACTCGGCCGAGGACTTCACGTACGTGCCGATGCCGCCGTTCCACAGCAGGTCGACCGGCGCGTGCAGAACGGCCTGCATCAGTTCGGCCGGCGTCATCTTGGTGACGCCGTCGGCGATGCCGAGCGCGGTCCGCATGTGCGCGTTGACCGGGATCGACTTGGCGCTGCGCGGGTGGACGCCGCCGCCCGCGGACAGCAGCTCCGGGTTGTAGTCGGCCCAGGACGAACGGGGCAGCTCGAACAGCCGGCGGCGCTCAGCGTACGAGGTGGCCGCGTCCGGGGTCGGGTCGATGAAGATGTGGCGGTGGTCGAAGGCGGCGACCAGGCGGATGTGCTCGGAGAGCAGCATGCCGTTGCCGAAGACGTCGCCGGACATGTCGCCGACGCCGACGACCGTGAAGTCCTCGGTCTGGGTGTCGTGGTCCAGCTCGCGGAAGTGGCGCTTGACCGACTCCCAGGCGCCGCGGGCGGTGATGCCCATGCCCTTGTGGTCGTAACCGGCCGAACCGCCCGAGGCGAACGCGTCGCCCAGCCAGAAGCCGTACGACTCGGCGACCCCGTTGGCGATGTCGGAGAAGCTCGCGGTGCCCTTGTCGGCGGCGACGACCAGGTAGGTGTCGTCCTCGTCGTGGCGGACCACGTCCGCCGGGGGCACGACCTCGCCGCCGACCAGGTTGTCGGTGATGTCGAGGAGCGCGGAGATGAAGATCTTGTACGAGGCGATGCCCTCGGCCAGCCACGCGTCACGGTCCACGGACGGGTCCGGGAGCTGCTTGGCGACGAAGCCGCCCTTGGCGCCGACCGGCACGATGACGGTGTTCTTCACCATCTGCGCCTTGACCAGGCCGAGGATCTCCGTACGGAAGTCCTCGCGCCGGTCGGACCAGCGCAGACCGCCTCGGGCGACCTTGCCGAAGCGCAGGTGGACGCCCTCGACGCGCGGCGAGTGCACCCAGATCTCGAACGCCGGGCGCGGGGCCGGCAGGTCCGGGATGGCCTGCGGGTCGAACTTCATCGACACGTAGGAGTGCGGGACGCCCTCCGCGGTCTTCTGGAAGAAGTTCGTCCGCAGCGTGGCCTTGATGACGGTGAGGAAGGAGCGCAGGATGCGGTCCTCGTCCAGGGACGCGACCTGGTCGAGGGCGCCGTCCAGCTCCTCCAGGAGACCGTCGGTCAGCTCGGTGCCGGCGTGCTGGCGCTCCGGCGCCATGCGGGCCTCGAACAGGTTGACCAGCAGCCGGGTGGTGTGGACGTTGTTGCGGAGGGTGTCCTCCATGTAGTCCTGGCTGAAGGTCGAACCGGCCTGGCGCAGGTACTTGGCGTACGCGCGCAGCACCATCGCCTCGCGCCAGGTGAGCCCGGCGGACAGGACGAGCGAGTTGAAGCCGTCGTTCTCGGCGGCGCCGGTCCAGGTGGCGGCGAAGGCCTCCTGGAAGCGCTCGCGCGCGTCGTCGCCGAGGCTGCCGCCGTTGGCGGTCGGCGCGGGCATCCGCAGACCGAAGTCGTAGATCCAGGCGTCGGCGGTGCCGTCCGAGCAGCGCAGCCGGTACGGGCGCTCGTCGGTGACCTCGACGCCGAGCCGGCCGAGGACCGGCAGGACGGCGGAGAGCGAGATCTGGTCGCCGGTCTTGTAGACCTTGAAGCGGCGCTCGCCGTTGCCGGAGGTGACGGGCTCGTAGAGGGAGAGCGCGAAGTCCTTGTCGCTGCCGGCCAGGTCCTCCAGGTGGACCAGGTCGGCGACGGCGGCGCGCGGCGAGTGGTCGGCCTTGTAGCCCTCGGGGAAGGCGTTGCCGTAGCGGCGCAGCAGCTCGGCGGCGCGCTCCTCGCCGCACTCGGCGTTGAGCGCCTCGGCGAAGCCGTCCGCCCAGGAGCGGGTGGCGTCGGCGAGCCGGGACTCGATGCGGTCGACGTCGGACTCGGTGAGCTTGGCCAGCTCGGTGCCCGGCTCGACGCGGATGACGAAGTGCAGTCGGGAGAGGATCGACTCGGTGTTCCAGGCCGTGAAGTCGACGCTGGTGCCGGTCAGCTCCTCCTTCAGGATGTCGATGATCCGCAGCCGCACGCGCGTGGTGTAGCGGTCGCGCGGCAGGTAGACGAGGGCCGAGTAGTAGCGGCCGTACTCGTCCTGGCGCAGGTACAGGCGCAGCCGGCGGCGCTCCTGGAGGTACAGGACGCTGGTGGCGATGGAGCGGAGCTGGTCGACCGAGGTCTGGAACAGCTCGTCGCGCGGGTAGGTCTCCAGGATCTGGAGCAGGTCGCGGCCGTCGTGGCTGCTCGGCGCGAAGCCGGCGCCCGCGAGGACCTCCTGGACCTTGCGCTTGATGACCGGGACGCGGCGCACGGACTCGGTGTACGCGGCCGACGAGAACAGGCCGAGGAAGCGGCGCTCGCCGACGACGTTGCCGTCGGCGTCGAACTTCTTCACGCCCACGTAGTCGAGGTACGAGGGGCGGTGCACGGTCGCGCGGCTGTTGGCCTTCGTCAGGATCAGCAGGCGGTGCTCGCTCGCCTTGGCGCGGGCGTCGGCGGGCAGCCGGCTGAAGGACGGCGAGATGGGGTGGGCGTGGTTGTCGTCGCCGCTGTGGTGCGGGTCGGAGCGCAGGACGCCGAGGCCGGTGCCGGGTACGGCGGTCAGGGCGTCGCCGTCGACCAGCTCGTACTCGCGGTAGCCGATGAAGGTGAAGTGGTCGTCGGCGAGCCAGCGCAGCAGCTCGCGGGCCTCCTCCACCTCGGTGGGCCGCAGGTCGGGGGCGGTGGGCTCGTCGGCGAGGCCGTCGGCGATGCGCAGCGCCGCCTCGCGCATCTTCTCCCAGTCCTCGACCGTCTCGCGGACGTCGGACAGGACGCGCAGCAGATCGCTGGTGATCTGCTTCAGGTCGGCCTTGTCGGTCTCGCGGTCGATCTCGACGTGGATCCAGGACTCGCTGAGCACGTCGTGCCCCTGCTCGCCCTTGGCCGCCTTGCCGTCCTTCTTCGGGTCCTTGGTCAGGACCTCGATGAGCTTGCCGGTCACGTCGCGGCGGACGCGGACCTGCGGGTGGATCACGACGTGGATGCCGCGGCCCTGGCGGGACAGCTCGTTGGTCACCGAGTCGACGAGGAAGGGCATGTCGTCGGTGACGACCTCGACGACGGAGTGGCTGCAGGTCCAGCCGTTCTCCTCCACCGTCGGGGTGTGGACGCGCACGTTGGCGGTGCCCTGCGGGCGGTTCTCCGCCAGCCGGTAGTGCGAGAGCGCGGCACCGAAGACATCGACCGGGTCGCGGTACGTCAGGTCCTCGGGAGCGGTGTGCAGGTAGTAGCGCTGGAGGTAGTCGAGCAGCGTCGCGTGGTCCGGACGCCGGCCCTTCTCCGGCCCTGTCGGAAGTAGCCCCCCGACCGGGCTGTTCTCAGCTACCCGGGCGGCCCGATCGAGCAGCTCGGCCTTGGCTTCGTCCAGCTTGGTCTGCATGTCCTCTGACTCCTGTCGCGCGCCGTTGCGTGACGTCGGTGGAAGAAAGGGCACAGCGCCACGCCGCGGTGGTACCGGTCGGCGAGGACGTCGTGCCGCGATGAGAGATGTCCGGGCGCTTTACGGCCACGGCGCGTGCGGCAGGTGCCGTACCCGGACGGAAAGAAGCAGCGAACGCGCCGACGGCCCGGCCGCTGTGGCGGACCGGGCGGCAGCCGGGGGCTCCGCTGCCCCCTCGGCGTATCGCGCTGATCACGACGAAAGCCTATCGCTCCCGACCCCCCGACCGTCATGAGCCTTATGTGTACAAAACCAGGGCCGGAAGTTTGACGATCTGGACAGCGACGCATGGTTCCCCGAGGCTCCGGCGGTAATCCGGCTCCCGGGAACCGTTTCGGGAGGCCGCCGGCGGGGCCGTGGGAATCAATCGGCCGGCATGGGCCATCCGAGACCGGGACGTGGGAGCCACCATGGCGAAGATCTTGATCGTGACGGGGGACGCGGCGGAATCGCTGGAGGTGATGTACCCGTACCAGCGGCTGCTCGAAGAGGGGTACGAGGTGGACATCGCGGCCCCGGCGCGCAAGCGGCTGCGTTTCGTCGTCCACGACTTCGAACCGGGGTACGACACGTACACCGAGAAGCCCGGCTACACCTGGCCGGCCGATCTGGCCTTCTCGGAGGTCGACCCGGGCGCGTACACGGCCGTCGTGATCCCGGGCGGCCGGGCGCCGGAGTATCTGCGCAACGATCCCGAGCTGCGCAAGATCCTCAAATCCTTCTTCGACGCGGACAAGCCGGTCGCGCAGATCTGCCACGGCCCGCTCCTGACGGCGGCCACGGGCAGCCTGGAGGGCCGGCGGGTCACCGCGTACCCGGCGCTCGAACTCGACATGCAGGCGGCGGGGGCGGGCTTCCAGGACACGGCGGCGGTGGTGGACGGCCGGCTGGTGTCCTCCCGGGCCTGGCCGGACCACCCGACCTGGATGCGGGAGTTCCTGAAGGTGCTGCGCGCGGCGGAGGCGGCGGAGGGCACGGGGGCGTGACGGCGGGCGCGGAAGCGTGACGCGGGGCGCTCCCGGGCCTGGCGAGGGGCCGGGGGCGCCCTGTGGGCGTACGGGAGCGGCGGCGGGGCCGAGGGGCCCTTGTGGACGCTCAGGGGCCTCAGGGGCCCAGCGTGGCCTCGATCGCCTTGACGCGGCACTCCGCGCACGTGCGCGACGACCGCTTCGCGACGAACAGGCACCGGCAGCGCTCCACCCGCCGGGGCGGGATGCCGCAGAGCGTCCCCGCCTCCGTCCAGGCATGGTGCGGGTCCGGCCCGCCCGCCT
This sequence comes from Streptomyces sp. NPDC046203, assembly GCF_040646255.1. NCBI lineage: Bacteria > Bacillati > Actinomycetota > Actinomycetes > Kitasatosporales > Streptomycetaceae > Streptomyces > Streptomyces sp. NPDC046203. The sequence continues at coordinate 63,736 of NZ_JBEYZX010000032.1, forward strand.
CCCGGCATCCGCCGAAGTCCGTCCGCACGGCCCCGAACCTGATCCGGAGGGAACGAAGAAGGCGACCACGTCTCGGCATGGCCGCCACTCTCGCACCCGGCCCCGGGCGGTGTGAAGGCGCGAGGCACCCCTCATGCCCACCCCGCCCCGCCCGGCCCCGGGCCCGGTGTCAGACCAGTTCGTCGGCGACGGCCACGGCCTCCGCCAGCGAGTCGACGACGGGCACACCGACCCGCTCCAGGGACTTCCGGCTGTGCGACCCGCCGGTGTACAGGACCGCCTTCGCGCCCACGTGCAGGGCCGCCACGGCGTCGTCCGCCGCGTCGCCGATGACGACGACACGCTCCGCCGCCACGTCCCCCAGGGCGGCGAGGTGGCGCACCATGTGCCCCGACTTTCCGTCCGTGCTCTTGCCGACGCGGCCGTCCATCCGGACGAAACGGTCCGCGATCCCGTGCCGGTGCACCAGCGGGATCAGCTCGTCGTGCGGCGCGAGCGACAGCAGCGACTGGGTGAACCCGGACGCCTGCCGGGCGGCGAGCAGGTCCGCCGCGCCGGCGGTGAGCCCGCAGGCGTCCGCCAGGCCCCAGTAGTGGCGGTGGAACGAGCCGTCCATCACGTTCCACTCGTCCTCGGTCGGCAGCCGCCCCATCAGCCGCTCGTAGAACTTCGGCACCGGGACGGTGTACAGCTCCCGGTACTGCTCCAGAGTGATCTGTTCGAGCCCGACCTCCGCGAAGGACGCGTTGGTCGCCCCGATGACCGCGCCGATGTCGTCGAGCAGTGTGCCGTTCCAGTCCCAGACCAGATGCTTCGTGTGCTTCCCCATGGACGTCCACGGTACCGGCACGGTCCGACACCGCGAGCGGCCATGGAACACACGACCGACCGCCGACGAGGGTACGGGCCCGGTGTCGGGCCCGGCGTGGGCGTCGGTCAGCCGAGGATCGCGGGGATCTCCTGGACGCCGAACCAGAGCAGCTCGTGGTCCTCGGCCCCGTCGACGGTGAACTGGGCGTCGTCGTCGCCCTGGTCGGCGGCGCCGAGCGCGGCGGCGGCGGCCGAGACGTCCGGCTCGGCGTCGTCGGCGTCGGCGTGGACGGCGGCGGCCTTGGCCAGCGGTACGGCCGAGGCGATCCGGACCTCGCCGAGCGCGCCCGCGTCCAGGCCCCGGTCCGGGTCCACGACGGCGTCCCGGTCGGCCACGTCGACCGCGACGACCACGCGTCGCCGGGCGGCCGAGGGGTCGGCGGCGAGCAGCCGCAGGGAGGCGGCGGCCGCGCGGTTGAGGGCCGCGTACTCGAGTTCCTCGATGTCGTCGCTCACGTACCACTCGCGCAGCGCGGGGGTGACGGCGTAGGCGGTGAGCGGGCCGGGGCCGACCTCGCCCGCCTTGTGCGCCTGTGCGAGACCGGGGAGGGTCAGAGGGACGTACACGCGCATGGCTGGCCGCTTTCGTAGTCGGAGATGCCCTCAGGATACGTGCGTGGTGCCTGCCCGGGGGCGGCGACCGGGTGCGTCCCGGACCGCCCCGTTCGCTCTGATAGGTGAATCACCCAGGGTGATCGAAAGCGCCCCGAAGCTCCCTTGCCGGTGCCTCCGGAGCCCCCGTACAAGATCCCCGACCAGGGTCGACGCTCGCCCGAAGCCCGGTTACTCACCGCGATCGACACCGCGACGAACGGGGATCCCATGAACACACGCGCCCGGCGCACCCGCGGTCCTTCCGGCCCCGCCGGTACGGGTCCGCGCGGCCGCGCGGGAACGGCACCGCGGCGGACCGCACCGCCGCACGTCCTGTTCGCCGAGCGTCTGCTGGCCGTCCTGAGCGGCGACCGCCCGGTCCACAGCATGCTGGGCTACGCGGCCGGCGAGGCGTACGACCGGCTCGTCCAGGCCGGTCCCCGGCCGCCCTTCCGGTCCACCCGCTGGCGCCCCGCCCTCCACCGCTGCGGCTGCCGGCGGTCCGACGGCGGCGCTCTCGAAGTCTTCGCCATCGTCGCCACCGGCGACAGCTTCCGCGCGCTCGCCTTCCGCCTCGTCCAGGGTCCCGACCTCCGCTGGCGCTGCTCCGCGGTGGAGTTCGACGACCTGACGGAGGGCGTCCGGGGTCCCGGGCCCGCCGCACCGAGAGCCGCGCCGGGACCCGCACGGGAACGGGAGACGAAGCCGGGGGCCGGGCCGGAGGCAGGAGGGGCGACCGGGCCGGCGACAGGACCGGACGCGGGGCTGGACGCTGGCTCAAGGGCGGGACTGAGAGCGGGACCGAAGGCGGACATCCTGGCCGGCCGTTGACGCTCTCCCTCCCCGAATGAGCGCATACGCGAGGGGGCCGGCCGCCTCGTCGGCGACCGGCCCCCTCTCCCGCACCCGCGGCCCGTGTCCCGGGCCGCCGAAGGGCGGGTTACTTCTTGCGGCGGCGTCCGCCCGCGCTCTTCTGCGCCTTGCGGCGCTCCGCGCGCGTCAGACCGTCACCGGCGGTCGCGTCCTCGGAGGCGAAGTCACCCTCGACGACCGACCCGTCGCCGTCGACCTTCGGCGCGGAGAAGTGCAGCCGGTCGGGGCGCTGCGGGGCGTCGAGACCCTTGGCGCGGATCTCCGGACGGGCGGCGCCGCCATCCCGCTCGGCCGCGTCCTGCACCGGGACCTCCTCGACCTGCTGCTCGACCTGGACCTCCAGGTTGAACAGGTAGCCGACGGACTCCTCCTTGATGCCCTCCATCATGGCGCTGAACATGTCGAAGCCCTCGCGCTGGTACTCGACCAGCGGGTCCTTCTGGGCCATCGCGCGCAGGCCGATGCCCTCCTGGAGGTAGTCCATCTCGTAGAGGTGCTCGCGCCACTTGCGGTCGAGGACCGACAGGACCACGCGCCGCTCCAGCTCGCGCATGATGTCCGAGCCGAGCTGCTTCTCCCGCGCGTCGTACTGCTCGTGGATGTCGTCCTTGACGGACTCGGCGATGAACTCCGCCGTGATGCCCGCGCGGTCGCCCGCCGCGTCCTCCAGCTCGTCGACCGTGGCCTTGACCGGGTAGAGCTGCTTGAACGCGTTCCACAGCCGGTCGAGGTCCCACTCCTCGGCGAAGCCCTCGGTGGTCTCCTGGCGGATGTAGTCGTCGATGGTGTCGTCCATGAAGTGACGCACCTGCTCCTGCAGGTCCTCGCCCTCCAGGACGCGACGGCGCTCGCCGTAGATGACCTCGCGCTGCCGGTTGAGGACCTCGTCGTACTTCAGGACGTTCTTACGGGTCTCGAAGTTCTGGCTCTCGACCTGGCCCTGTGCGGAGGCGATGGCGCGGGTGACCATCTTGTTCTCGATCGGGACGTCGTCCGGCACGTTCGCCATCGCCATCACGCGCTCGACCATCTGCGCCTTGAACAGACGCATCAGGTCGTCGCCCAGCGACAGGTAGAAGCGGGACTCGCCCGGGTCGCCCTGACGGCCGGAACGACCGCGCAGCTGGTTGTCGATACGGCGCGACTCGTGGCGCTCGGTGCCCAGCACGTACAGCCCGCCGAGCTCCTTGACCTCCTCGAACTCCGCCTTCACGGCCTTCTCGGCACGCTCCAGGGCGCCCGGCAGGGCCGCCGACCACTCCTCGACGTGCTCGACCGGGTCGAGGCCCGCCTGGCGCAGCTCGGCCTCGGCGAGGTCGTCGGGGTTGCCGCCGAGCTTGATGTCCGTGCCTCGGCCGGCCATGTTCGTGGCGACGGTGATGGCGCCCTTGCGGCCCGCCTGCGCGACGATCGTGGCCTCGCGCTCGTGGTGCTTGGCGTTGAGCACCTCGTGCGGGATGCCGCGCTTGCTGAGCTGCTGCGAGAGGTACTCGGACTTCTCGACGGAGGTGGTGCCGACGAGGACCGGCTGGCCCTTCTCGTACTTCTCCGCGATGTCGTCGACGACGGCGGCGAACTTGGCGACCTCGGTCCGGTAGATGAGGTCGGGCTGGTCCTTGCGCTGCATGGGCTTGTTCGTCGGGATCGGGACGACGCCCAGCTTGTAGATCTGGTGGAACTCGGCCGCCTCGGTCATCGCCGTACCGGTCATGCCGGACAGCTTGCCGTAGAGGCGGAAGAAGTTCTGGAGGGTGATCGTGGCGAGCGTCTGGTTCTCGTCCTTGATCGGCACGCCCTCCTTGGCCTCGATGGCCTGGTGCATGCCCTCGTTGTAACGGCGACCGGCGAGGATACGGCCGGTGTGCTCGTCGACGATCATGACCTCGCCGTCGATGACGACGTAGTCCTTGTCCTTCTTGAAGAGTTCCTTGGCCTTGATGGCGTTGTTCAGGTAACCGACGAGCGGGGTGTTCACCGACTCGTACAGGTTGTCGATGCCCAGCCAGTCCTCGACCTTGGCGACACCGGCCTCGTGGATGGCGACGGTGCGCTTCTTCTCGTCGACCTCGTAGTCGCCGGTCTCCTCGATGCCCTTGAGCGGGTTGCCGGGCTCGCCCTTGGTGAGACGGGTGACCAGCTTGGCGAAGTCGCCGTACCACTTGGTGGCCTGGTCCGCCGGGCCGGAGATGATCAGCGGCGTACGGGCCTCGTCGACGAGGATCGAGTCGACCTCGTCGACACAGGCGAAGTTGTGGCCGCGCTGGACCAGTTCGTCCTGGGACCACGCCATGTTGTCGCGCAGGTAGTCGAAGCCGAACTCGTTGTTCGTGCCGTACGTGATGTCGCAGGCGTACTGCTCGCGGCGCTGCGCCGGGGTCATGTTGGCCATGATGCAGCCGACCTCGAGACCGAGGAAGCGGTGCACCCGGCCCATCATCTCGGAGTCGCGCTCGGCCAGGTAGTCGTTCACCGTGATCAGGTGCACGCCCTTGCCGGACAGCGCGTTCAGGTAGGCCGGGAGCGTACCGACGAGGGTCTTGCCCTCACCGGTCTTCATCTCGGCGACGTAGCCGAGGTGGAGGGCGGCGCCACCCATGATCTGCACGTCGTAGTGACGCTGGCCGAGGACGCGCTTGGCCGCCTCGCGGACGGTCGCGAACGCCTCGGGGAGCAGGTCGTCCAGGCTCTCGCCGTCGGCGAACCGCTGCTTGTACTCGTCGGTGAGGGCCCTCAGCTCGGCATCGGAGAGATTGACGAAGTCGTCTTCGATGGAGTTGACCTGGTCCGCGATGCGGTGCAGTTTGCGCAGGATCTTGCCTTCGCCTGCACGCATGAGCTTCTGGAAGACGGACACTGAGGCTGGTCTCCTTGCCGGTCGGGCCTGGCACTGGTCGGTGATGACTCGGGCGCGGGCACGGCAGGTGGTCCCCACCGCAACGGCCATCGTAAGCGAGACCGCCGTCACGGAGGGAGGCCCGCAGGGCCGGAACCACGGCTTCCGTCCGTGACGGCTCCCGACAGGGAGAACGCGCGAGGCCGCCCGAAGGTGCCGCCCCGCGCGAAAACCGTTCGCACAGGTCGGGGCAGGTCACCAGAATTCCGTCATGGAGCCCATCACCCTGACCACCGCACGGCTGCGGCTGCGCCCCTTCACCCCGGACGACGCGGGGGTGGTGTACGAGGTCTGCCAGGACCCCGCCATCCAGCGCTGGACCACCGTTCCCACCCCGTACACGCGCGAGGACGCCGAACTCTTCGTGACCCGCATCGCGCCGGAGGGCTGGCGCAGGGACGGGGAGTACGCGTTCGCCGTCGAGCCGCTGACGGGCGGGCCGCTGATCGCCGCCGCCGGACTGCACGCCTGTTCCCCGGGTATCCGGGAGGTCGGCTACTGGCTGGCCCCGGAGCACCGCGGCCGGGGCTATGCGACCGAGGTGGTCGGCGCCCTCGCCCACTGGGCCTTCACCGGGCTCGGCGTCCACCGGCTGCTGTGGCGCGCGGAGGTCGGCAACACCGCCTCGCGGGCCGTCGCCGAGCGGGCCGGTTTCACCGTCGAGGGCGTCGAGCGGGCCGGGATCCTCAAGGACGGCACGGCCCGGGACAGCTGGCTCGGCTCGCTGCTCCCCGCCGATGTGGGGCTGCCGTCGCCGCTTCCGTATCTCCCCGCACCCGTTCCGCCGAGGACCTCCACCGCGTCCTGACGACCGGGCCGTGGCCGGTCGCGGCCACCCGGTTCCGATCATGGCCGGGCGGCGGCCCCGCGTCGGCCGTGCGCGGCCTCGGGCGGCGGGGCGGTGGCCGGAAGGGGCAGTCGTACCGATGCCCCGCCCGCTGTCGGTGCCACCCCCTAGGGTGCCGCCATGACGACCGCGACGCCCACCCCGGCCGCCCCCCGCCCCGCCGCCGAACTGTCCGCCGACGAAGCCCGCCGGATCGCCCTGCGCGCCCAGGGATTCCTCGGGGCCCCCGACCGCCGGGCCGGAGTGCGCGGGATGCTGCGCCGGCTCGGCCAGGTCCAGCTGGACACCATCTCGGTCCTCGCCCGCTCGCACGAGCTGATCCCGTACGCGCGCCTCGGCGCGGTCGGCCGCCGCACCGTCGAGGACGCGTACTGGAGCGAGGGACACGCGTTCGAGTACTGGTCGCACGCGGCCTGCGTCCTGCCCGTCGAGGAGTGGCCGCTGTTCGCCTTCCGCCGCCGCGCCTACCGCGCCCGCCCACACTGGGGCCACGAGCTGTCCCCCACCGCGTACGACACGGTGATCGCGCAGCTGCGGGCCGAGGGCCCGCGGACCGCGACCGAGCTGGGCGGCGCCAAGAACAAGGGCGAGTGGTGGGACTGGTCCGACACGAAGATCGCCGTCGAGCGCGCGCTGATGTACGGCGAGGTGGTGGTCACCGAGCGGCGCGGCTGGAAGCGGGTGTACGACCTGGCGGAGCGCGCCGTCCCGGCCGCGCTGCTGCACGACGACCTCGACGACGCGGAGTGTCTGCGGCGGCTGGTGCGGCAGGCGGGCGAGGCGCTCGGCGTCGGCACCCGCACGGACCTCGCCGACTACCACCGGATCAAGGGCGAGGCATTCGACGCGGTGGTGGCGGACTCCGGGCTCGTCCCGGTGACGGTGGCGGGCTGGGGCAAGCCCGCCTGGGCCGACCCGGCGGCGCTGGCGGCCGAGCCGCGCGGCCGGCACCGTACGACGCTGCTCTCGCCGTTCGACTCGCTCATCTGGGAACGGGCCCGCACCGAGCGGATCTTCGGCTTCACCCACCGCCTGGAGGCGTACGTGCCCCGGCAGAAGCGGGTGCACGGCTACTTCGCGATGCCGGTGCTGGCCGGCGGCCGGCTGGTGGGCCGGGTGGACCCGGCGCGCGAGGGCCGGACCCTGGTGGCCCGGCAGGTGTCCCTGGACGGCCCGAAGGCGGTCCCGGCGGTGGCGCGGGCCCTCGCCGAGGCCGCCGAGTGGGTGGGCTGCGACGCGGTCGCGGTGGAGCGGGTGGACGCCCCGGAACTCGCTCCGGCCCTGGTGAAGGCCCTCGGCTGACCCGGTGCCCCGGCGGGACCGGCCGGTCCCGCCCGCCGGGTCCCGCCCGGTCCCGCCCGGCCCGTCACCGGATTTCGAGGATCTTCTCCCGCATCGCGTAGACCACGGCCTCCATCCGGGAGTGCAACTGCAGCTTCTCCAGGATGTTGCGGACATGGTTCTTCACGGTGTTCTCGGAGATGAAGAGCTCCTTGGCGATGTCCCGGTTGTTCATGCCGGTCGCGACGAGCTTGAGGACCTCCAGCTCGCGGTCGGTCAGCCGGGGCGCGGGCACGAGCCGCCGCTCGTCGGTGCGCTGGATCATCGACTTGAACTCGGTGAGGAGCTTCGACGCCATCGACGGGCTGATCTGCGACTGCCCGTCGGCGACGGCGCGGATCGCGGTGGCGACCTCGTCGGTGGAGATCTCCTTGAGCAGATAGCCGGTCGCGCCCGCCTTGATCGCGTCGTAGAGGTCGGCTTCCTCATCGCTTATCGTCAGCATGATGATCTTGGCGCTGGGGGCGACCTCCTTGATGGAGGTGCAGGCCTCGATGCCGCCGCGCCGGGGCATCCGGACGTCCATGAGGACGATGTCGGGAAGCAGGTCCGCGGCCTTGTCGACGGCCTCGGCACCGTCCCCCGCCTCGCCGACGACCTCGATGTCCTCCTCCTGGCGCAGGACGATCTCCAGGCCCCGGCGGAACAGCGCGTGATCGTCCACGACGAGGACCCGGATCGGTTCGTCCCGCGCGGCGCCGCCGTCCGGATCCGATCCCTCCGGGGCGATCGTGCTCCCTGGCTGTCGCCCGCCGTGTACCGGTCCGAAGCGGTCCGCCATCGTTCCTCCCCCTGAAGGCCGTGGCCTGAAGTCGTGTGCTGAATCGCCTGTCGTGTCCCAACCGCTGCTCGGGGAGCAGTGGTTGACGTGCCCGTCATGATTCCATGCCGCGGCGCTCCCCCGATGATCCCTTGACCCCGAGGGGTCACGCACGGTCGCACAGAGGTGCCCCCGGAGCGCGCGGGGCGCTCTCGGGGGCAGTCGTGCCGTGGTCGTCCGCGGTCACCTCGGTCCGCGGGCGGGCCGGGGCTGGGGCTCAGCCGCCGAGCGCGCCTCCCGCGCCACCGCCTTCGGCGAGCGGGTCGCTCTCCAGGTGGATGACGCCGTAGTCGTAGGCGTGCCGCCGGTAGACGACGCTGGGCTGCTTGGTGTCGGAATCGACGAAGAGGTAGAAGTCGTGCCCGACCAGCTCCATCTCGTAGAGCGCCTGGTCGAGGCTCATGGGGGCGGCGCGGTGGGTCTTCTCGCGGACCACCAGCGGCCCTTCGCCCTGGACCTCGATCGAGCCCATCATCGTGGTGGGCACGTTCTCGCCTTCTTCGACGACGAGTTCGCCGCTGCCGTTGAACTGGGCGGCCCCGGGCACCACGTCGGGTACCTCGGCCGCCGACAGCCGGCCCGTGCCCCTGCGGGTGAACCGCTTGTCGTGCTGCTTGCGCAGTCGCGCCTCGAGCTTGTCCTGAGCGAGGTCGAGCGCCGCGTACGCGTCGGCGGCCGCGGCTTCCGCCCGGATCACCGGGCCTCGGGAGTGGAGGGTGATCTCCACGCGGTCCGACCGGTCGGCCTGCCGCGGGTTGTGCTCCTTGGACACCTCGACGTCGAGGCTGATCACCTTGCCGTCGAGCTTCTGGATCTTCTCCAGGTTCAGCTTCTCGGCCACGTGCTTCCGGAACCGCTCGGGCACCTCTGTCTTGCGGCCCTTGACGACGATGTCCACGCAGAACTCCGTTCCCGGATCGCTCGGCACGGCTCCTCGGCCGGCGAGCGTCTCCCTTTGCACCAGACCCCGGCGTTTACCGGAGCCCCGGACTTGGCGACTCGCCCTTCCTCCTCCCCAGTCGACAAGCACCCCTACCCCACCGGCCCGAGATGAATTCGCCCTGAACTCCCGTTCTGAAGGCACGCTCGCGCATTCGGTGAGGCCGTGGCATTCGCCATTCCTCACAACCGAACATAGCTCGTTCGGACGGATGTCGGCACCCGGTACGGCCACTTACCGCCATTCGTGTGCGTTCACCACTCACCACCTGCAACGTCGCGGGTTCTCGAAGAGTTCCGGTTTAATTCGAACGAGGCCGGAGATGATGCGAGTACGGCAGCCGTGAGCCGTTCGAATAGGGGGTGCGGCGTCCCTTCTTCCGGGCTGCCCGGCAATCCGTGAATGGTGAACGGAGGGTGTACGGAGTATCCGGCGGAACACACCGCCGCGAGGGCCCGCGCCGCCTCCGCGAGCGTCGTTCCCGTCGTCATCAGATCATCCACGAGCACCACGCGCCCGCCGGCCCGGACCGCTTCGGCGAGCGGCCCCGCCGCGCCCGGAGCGAGCGTGAGCGCGCCCGCCAGGTTGGCGCGCCGCTCGGCCGCGCCGAGGCCCGCCTGATCGGCCACCGCACGGCGCTGCCGCAGCACAGGCAGGACCCGCGCCGCCCGTCCGGCCCGCCGCAGCCGTCCGGCCGCGGCCAGCGCCAGGCGACGCGTCGGATCATGGCCACGCGCCCGTACGGAGCGCCGCGAGGACGGCACCGGTACGAGCAGGCACGGGCCGGTCCCGAACCGCCCCACAGGCCCCGCGGCGGCCGTGACGGCCCCGGCGAGCGCCGCGCCCAGCGGTCCGGCGAGCGGCAGCGCGCCGCGCTCCTTGTGGGCGAGGAGCAGTGTGCGGACGGCTCCCTCGTACGGCACCGCCGCGTAGGTGGCCGGAAGTCCCCCCGGCTCGGGTGACGGACGCACGCGCCGGGGCCCCTCCCCGGTCAGCGCGTGCGCGCAAGCGGGGCACAGGGCCGTACGCGGGCTCCCGCAGCCCTCGCAGGAGACCGGCAGCACCAGCCCGGCGATCTCCTGCCACCACCCGCGCATGGCCCCACTGTCCTCCCCCGCCGTCCGTCCGGCCACCCCTGTGGACAACGGGCGGTGGAAGGCTGTGGACAACGGGCGCGGAGCTCTCCCCGAAGCCGCCGGAGCGGCTCCGGACCGGCTCCGGACCGGCTCGCGGGCCGCCTCCCGGCCTGACGCCCGGGCCCGGCTCCCGGGCGTCTACCCGGCCCGATCAGCCCGGATAGACGGGCAGGCTGCCCTGCTTCCGCACGGGCTGCCAGTTCGTGCCCGGCGCGAGCCGCACGATGCCGTCGTTGCCGGAGTCCGCGACCACCGGCGCGCTCTGGTCGGCGTACGGCGCGGCCACCGAGGTGACCCCGTTCAGGCCCGGGAGCACGGAGGTGGCGGACGTGGAGCCGTCCGTCTGCACGTACCGCACCTGCTGCACGCCACCGGCCTCGGTGCCGACCACGACGAGCCGGCTCGGTCCGGCCCAGGACACGGCGGTGACCGATTCCAGCCGGGGCGCCGCGTCCTGGAGGTCCGTGACGGTGACCTCCTCGCGTCCGTCGACGACGCTCCGTCCCACCCGGCCGATCTGGAGGGTGGTGTGGTCGTCCCGGGTCACGAGCAGCGCGATCCGGACCCCGTCGGCGGAGACCCGCAGCGACTCGATCCGGGCGCCGGCCCGCAGCCAGGGGGTGCCGACCGCGACGCGTTCGCCCTGTCCGCCCGGCACCATCCACAGCCGGGGCTTCAGCGGGTCGCGGTCGGCGACCCAGAGGTCGCCCCGGCCGTCCCAGCTCGGCGCGGACAGCCGGTCCTCGGGCCGCACCCCGGTGCTGGTGACGACCGGATCGGGCAGTTCGTCGTCGGCGGTGAGGGAGCCGACCCGCAGCTCGCGCCCGTCCTGGAGGACGGCGGCGGCCCGGTTCTCCGCGCGGTCCACCGCCACGGGGCCCAGCCGCACCGTGCCCTTGCCGAACGGACCGGGCACCTCGGCCGGCTCCTGCGCCTGCCGGCCGCCGTCCGCCAGCGTCATCAGCCGCTGGTGCTCGTCGACGAAGTACGGGCTCTCGCCCCGGCCCGAGTCACGGACCGGCGAGAACTCCTGCTCCGCCTGTCCCTTGCCGAGCAGGCACAGCGCGCCCGTGCTGCCCTGGATCTCGACCTGCTCCACCCGCACCGAGGTCAGGTCGCCGAGGGTGAACAGCAGCTGCGCCGCCATGCCCTTGCAGACGACCGTGCTCACCCGGTCCGCCTTGTCGTTGAGCGGGATCTTCAGGGTCGACTGGTCGTCGGGGGTGAGGGAGTAGACGTCCTTCGCCAGCTCCGTGCCGGACGGGAAGCGCGACTCGACGGCCGGCCCGAGCCACTTCGTCGGGCCCTCCAGGAGCGCCTTGACGGTCTGGGTGACCGGATCCATCCGGGTGACCGGGTCCTGGCGCTGGCGGATGTAGACGGGGTCGGCGACGACCCAGTTCTCGTCGGAGGCGAAGTAGTACTTGTTGACCGCCCGGTAGTTGCGCAGGAAGTCCGCCTCGCCGAGCACCAGGCCCGGCGGCAGGGAGTCGATGCGCCACTCCTTGGTCTTGCCGTCCGACGCGGTCTGCTGCACCACGTGGATGCCCGTGTCGAAGGCGGAGGGGACCTCCGGCCGGTAGGCGTGCCGGGCGTCGACCTGCGCGACCCGGCGGCCCGACAGCGGGAACGTCCGCCCCTGCGTGTCGGGGTCGCCCGGCCGGTCGGCCTGCCCGCGGTGGGGCGCGTTGGTGAGCACGGTGATGCTGTGTTCCGGCTTCCAGGACCGGGCCGCCCGCTTGGTCAGATACTTCCGGGCCGTCGCGAAGCCGGGATCGTCACTGGTCATGGCCTCCAGGAAGCCGTCGACGATCTCCTCCGGGTCGGCGTTGTCACGCGGCGCGACCGCGTACACCCGTACCTGCGAGTCGCCCGCGTTGGACGCCTTCACCGCCTGTACGTCACCGCTGTCGGGCATGCCCGCGCAGCCGGACACCAGCAGCGCGCCGCATGCCGCGAGCACCACGGCACCGCCGCCCGCCGACCGTCCCCGCCCCCGGGTCCTCCGCTTCCCTCGAAGGTCAGCGCCCACCTGTCGTGTCCTCCCGCTCGGCGCGCGCCGGCGCCATCGCCTCGCCTTCGTCGTCCGCCCCCGCGGGCCGTGCGACCACCCGGGCACCGCTGCCCGGCAGGGCCGTCGGGTCGGCCGACGGCCGAGGCACCGACGGCAGCCGCGGCGGTACGGACAGTCCCGTGCGGCCCGCACCGGACTGGGCCGGCACCCCGGCGCCGGACCCGCCGGTGCCGACCGCGGCCGCCTGCTCCCGGTTGCGCCGGGAGTCCTCGGGTTCCAGTGGTACCGGCGAACCGCGCAGCGGCTCGTCGGCGGTGCGCGGCAGCGTCAGCCGGAACTGCGAGCCGCCGCCCGGCTCGCCCCACGCCTGGAGCCAGCCGCCGTGCAGCCGCGCGTCCTCGACGGCGATGGACAGGCCGAGGCCCGTACCGCCGGTGGTCCGCGCGCGGGCCGGGTCGGCCCGCCAGAAGCGGTTGAAGACCCGGGTCGCCTCGCCCGGCTTCAGACCGACGCCGTAGTCGCGTACGGCGACGGCGACGGCCCCGCCCGCGGCGGCGAGCCGGACGACCACGTCCCGGCCCTCGCCGTGCTCGACCGCGTTCACGACCAGGTTGCGCAGCACCCGCTCGACCCGGCGGGCGTCCGCCTCGGCCACCACGGGCTGCTCGTCGCCGACGACGACGATGCGGCAGCCCTTGCGCTCGGCCAGCGGCTCGGCGCCGCCGATGACCCGCCGCACCACCTGGCGCAGATCTATCGGCTCGGCTTCGAGGGATGCCGCGCCCGCGTCGAAGCGGCTGATCTCCAGCAGATCGGCGAGCAGCGACTCGAACCGGTCGAGCTGGTCGCCGAGGAGTTCGGCGGAGCGGGCGGTGACCGGGTCGAAGTCGACCCGTGCCTCGTGGATGACGTCGGCAGCCATCCGCACGGTCGTCAGCGGGGTGCGCAGCTCGTGCGAGACGTCGGAGACGAACCGCCGCTGCATCCGCGACAGCTCCTCCAGCTGCTGGATCTTCAGCTGGAGGTTCTGCGCCATCTTGTTGAACGCCTCGCCGAGGCGGGCGATGTCGTCCTCGCCGGTGACCTTCATCCGCTCCTGGAGCCGGCCGGCCGACAGCCGTTCGGCGACCCCGGCGGCCATCCGCACGGGGGTGACGACCTGGCGCACCACCAGCCACGCGATGGCGCCGAGCAGCGCGACGACGAACAGCCCGGCGGTCGCCAGGGTGCCCTTGACCAGGTCGAGGGAGTCCTCTTCCTGGTTGAGCGGGAAGAGGTAGTACAGCTCGTACGGGGTGCCGTCGGCGTCGTTGAGCCGCTTGCCGACCACCAGGCCCGGCTCGGTGGCCTTGCCGCTGGTGTAGTGGATACGGGCGTACGTCTGGAAGGTGTTGGTGCCCTGGGCGACGTTGTGCCGCAGATCGGCGGGGATGCTCGTGGTCGGGTCGACCTCGCCGGAGGCACGGGCGCCGCGGCTCGCGGTCTCCCCGGTCTCCAGGGAGAGCGCGACGACGTTGAAGGCGCTCTGGCCGCCGCTCGCGAGCTGTTCGACCAGCGTGGAGCGCCAGTTCACCGACGGTCCGGCGCGGCCGCCGTCGTCCTGGTCGCCGCCCGGCTGGGGCTGGGTGGTCGCGGCCCGGTCCTGCGCGGCGGAGAACCCGCCGGCGGCCTGGCTCTGCGCGGCCCTCTCCTTGGCGTCGAGCAGGCCGTTGCGGACCTGGCCGATGACGACCAGGCCGAGCAGCAGCACCACGCCCAGCGACATCAGGAGGGTGCCCGCGACCACCCGCACCTGGAGATTGCGCCGCCACAGCCGTACGGCGGGCAGCAGCGGCCTGCGCACCCAGCGGGCGAGCAGCCGGAAGACGGGCGCGCCCGGCGTCCCGTCCTGGAGGAGGCGGCGGAACGGCCGGTCTCCCCACTCCGGTCCGGCAGCCCGCCCCGCACGGACCCCCCGGTCCCCGTTGTCCGGAGCAGTACTGCCCTGGCTCATGTCAGCTCGGTCCTGCCTTGTATCCGACACCGCGCACGGTCACGACGATCTCCGGGCGCTCGGGGTCCTTCTCGACCTTCGAGCGCAGCCGCTGGACGTGCACGTTCACCAGACGGGTGTCGGCGGCGTGCCGGTAGCCCCACACCTGCTCCAGGAGCACCTCGCGGGTGAACACCTGCCACGGCTTGCGGGCCAGGGCGACCAGCAGGTCGAACTCCAGCGGCGTGAGGGCGATCGACTGCCCGTCGCGCTTCACGGAGTGACCGGCCACGTCGATGACGAGGTCGCCGATGGTCAGCTGCTCCGGCGCCGGCTCCTCCGACCTCCGCAGCCGCGCCCGGATACGGGCGACGAGCTCCTTCGGCTTGAACGGCTTGACGATGTAGTCGTCGGCCCCGGACTCCAGGCCCACGACGACGTCGACCGTGTCGCTCTTGGCCGTGAGCATGACGATCGGTACACCGGACTCGGCCCGGATCAGCCGGCACACCTCGATGCCGTCCCGGCCGGGCAGCATCAGATCGAGCAGCACCAGATCCGGCTTGGCCTCACGGAAAGCGGCGAGCGCCTTGTCTCCGTCCGCGACGAACGACGGCTCGAAACCTTCACCCCGCAGCACGATCCCGAGCATCTCGGCGAGTGCCGTGTCGTCGTCGACGACAAGAACGCGTCCCTTCATATCGACATCATCCCATTTCCGTATCAGTCCCTTGGCGGCTGGTGAGATACCTCACCGACCAGCGGCGACGTCCGTGACGGCCGGCGGAGAACCGCCGGTGTCCGTGGGTGTCGATGCCGGGTGCGGAAGTCACCCCCGGTGGCCCCCCTGTGCCGCCCTGCACCGTACCCCGCGCCTCCCACGACGCCCATGGGAGGCCCGGCCCCTCAGCCTTCCGCTCCTTCCTCGGAGATCATCTCGGCGAGCCGGTGGACGACCTCCGGCAGGATCCGCTCGGCTCCCTCGGCGTCGAGCGCCGCCACCAGCGCCCGCCGGACTTCCCCGTAGGGACGCCCGCCGAAGCCGGCACGGGTCCTGTCGACGGCCCGTTCGAGCCTCCGCATGGCGGCCTCGACAGCCGGCATCGCCTTCTCGTACTCGCTCGGGTCGGTGGCCATGCCCACCGGTATAGAGGACGGCCCCGGAC
Organism: Streptomyces sp. NPDC046203; assembly: GCF_040646255.1. NCBI lineage: Bacteria > Bacillati > Actinomycetota > Actinomycetes > Kitasatosporales > Streptomycetaceae > Streptomyces > Streptomyces sp. NPDC046203. The sequence continues at coordinate 79,202 of NZ_JBEYZX010000032.1, forward strand.
GACCGCATCCCCCGCACGGCCCGGACCCGGGAACGCGTCCCGAAGCGGGAGAAGGCACCCAGGACGGGCCCGGGCCGCCCGGGGTGACGGCGGCGCGTGGCACGATGGCTCCGGTCCGCCGCCCCGCCGGGCGGACGGGCGCTGTGACAGAGCCGGCTCGGCGATCCGGCACCGCGACCAATCTCGAGGTGGACGACCGTGAACGACACTCCGGGCTGGGCCTCGCCCGGGTCCGCTTCCTCCGACGGCGACACGAACGGTTCCACCCCGCAGTGGTCCTCGAACCAGCCGCCCGCCGGCCAGTGGCAGCCGCCCGCCGCCCCCGGCACCCCGCCCCCGGCCCCGCCGCAGGGCGGTCCCGGCTGGGGCGGCGTGCCGCCGCAGGGCCCGTGGCACGTGCCCCCGATCGCGAAGCCGGGGGTGATCGCGCTGCGTCCGCTGACGATGGGCGACATCCTCGACGGCGCCGTGACGACCCTGCGCCGCTACTGGCGGACCGTACTCACCGTCACCGTCTCCGTCGCGGCGGTCATGCAGATCGCGCAGATCCTCTGCCAGCGCTATCTGGTACCGACCCAGGAACCGCTGGATCCGAACGCGACCCCCGCCGAGACCCTTGACCACACGCTCGAGTCGTTCCGGATCAGCGCCATCGGAATGGTCCCGGCCTACGTGATCGCCGCGATCGCCACAATGCTGAGCGCCGCCCTCCTCACCGTCGTCATCAGCCGTGCCGTCCTCGGCAAGCCGATCGACCTCGGCACCGCCTGGCGGGAGGCCCGGCCGCGGCTGCTCCCGCTGCTCGGGCTGAGCCTGCTGGTGCCGCTGATAGGCCTCGCCGTCATGACCGTCGGCGTACTGCCCGGCTATCTCCTCGACAGCGATGCCCTCACCGCGCTGGGCAGCCTCGCCGCCCTCCTCGCCGTCGTCTGGCTGTGGATCCGCTTCAGCCTCGCCTCGCCCGCCCTGATGCTGGAACGGCAGGGCGTCTTCGCCTCGATGAAGCGCTCGGCGAAGCTGGTGCAGGGCACCTGGTGGCGCATCTTCGGCATCACCGTCCTCGCCAATCTGCTGATGGCCCTGGTCGGAATGATCCTCGCGATCCCCTTCACCACCCTCGCGATGGCCCTCTCCCTCGACAACCTCGCCCATCTCGACACCAGCGGCATCGAGAAGGACTGGTCGTTCCTGATCGTCACCGGCATCGGCGGCGTCGTCACCAACGCGATCGTCTACCCGATCACCGCCGGCGTCTCGGTCCTCCTCTACGTCGACCAGCGCATCCGCCGCGAGGCACTGGACATCGAACTCGGCCGGGCGGCCGGCCTCCCCGGCTACGGAGGCTGATGGCGTGACGGCCACGGGGGGCACGGCCAAAAGCGGAATACCGGTGGACATCCCGCGCGTCCCCGCCCAGGAGGCGGCCGAGCGGGAACTGTCCAAGCCGATGTACCACGAGCACGATCCCGGCTTCCTCCAGCGGGCGCTCGACCGCTTCTGGGAGTGGGTCGGCGGCCTGTTCGACTCGGTGTCCGGGACGGGCCCCGGCGGGATCGTCGGCGTCGTGGCCGTCGTCGTAATCGTGCTCGCCCTGGCCGCCGCCCTCTGGTGGCGGCTCGGCACCCCCCGCCGTTCGCCGTCCTCGGGCGGTGACGTCCTCTTCGGCGAACAGGCCCGCACGGCCGCCGAACACCGCTCCGCGGCCTCCCGCCACGCCACCGCCGGCCAGTGGAACCAGGCCGTCCAGGAACGCATGCGGGCCATCGTCCGCTCCCTCGAGGAACGCACCCTGCTCGACCCGCGCCCCGGCCGCACCGCCGACGAGGCGGCCGCCGAAGCCGGCCGCTCCCTGCCCGCCCACGCCGACGGCCTGCGCTCCGCCGCCCGCGCCTTCGACGATGTGACATACGGCGGCCGCACCGCCGACGAGGCCGCGTACCGCCGCGTCGAACAGCTGGACACCGCCCTGGAACGGGCCAAGCCGTCCCTCGACGGCGCCGCCGCCTCCACTTCCTTCACCCAGGCGCCGCGATGAGCCGGACCACCACGAGCCCCACCTCGACCTCGCTCTCCCCCCGCCTGCTGTGGACCCGCGCCCGGGTCCCGGTCCTGATCGCCGTGCTGCTCCTGATCGGCGGCATCCTCTTCGCCACGGCCCACACGGCCGATCACCACATGCGCCTCGACCCGCGCTCCGCCGACCCCGAGGGCAGCCGGGCCGTCGCCGAACTCCTCCGGTCCGGCGGTGTCACCGTCGACGTGGCCGGCACGCTCGCCGAGGCGACCGCCGCCGCCGGCGCCGACACGACGCTGCTGGTCACCGCCCCGGACCTGCTCACCGAGGAACAACTGTCGGAGCTGCGCGAGGCGACGACCCGCTCGGCGGGCCGCACCGTCCTCCTCGGCCCGGACGACCCGGCCCTCTCCGCCCTCACCCCCGGCATCGTCGCCGGGACGAGCACCCCGGTGACCACCCTGAACCCCGGCTGCGACCTGCCCGCCGCCCGCCGCGCCGGCGACGCCGACCTCGGCGGCACCCGCTACCGGACCGGCACGGCCACCGCCGACTCCTGCTACCTCTCCAAGGGCCTGCCGACCCTGGTCCGCCTCCCCGGCCCGGGCGCCGGCGACACGGTCCTGATCGGCTCGACGGACCTCTTCACCAACGAACATCTCGCGCGGCACGGCAATGCCTCCCTCGCCCTGCACCTGCTCGGATCCCACCCGCATCTCGTCTGGTACCTCCCCTCGCTCACCGACCTGCCCGACGACTCCGAAGCCGGCCCCGACGACCCGATGGCGGCCTTCCTCGCGCTGATCCCCTCCGGCTGGCAGTGGGCCACCCTCCAGCTCGCCCTCGCGGCCCTGCTCTCCGCGCTCTGGCGCGGCCGCCGTCTCGGCCCCCTGGTGACCGAACGACTTCCCGTCGCCGTCCGCGCCGCCGAGGCCACCGAGGGCCGCGCCCGCCTCTACCGCAAGGCCGACGCCCGCGACCGCGCGGCGACCGTCCTGCGGACCGCGACCCGCACCCGGATCGCCCCGCTCCTCGGCGTCCCCACCACGGACGCCCACTCCCCCGATCTGCTGCTCCCGGCCCTCTCCACCCGGCTCCCGGCCGGCGCGGCCGACCCCCGGGACCTCCTCTTCGGCCCGGCTCCCGCCGACGACGCCGCCCTCATCCGCCTCGCGGACCAACTCGACGCCCTCGAAAGAGAGGTACGCACCTCATGAGCGCCCCGACCCCCGAGACCGTGCCGACCTCGGACGCCGCCCGTGCCTCGCTGGAGGCCCTGCGCACCGAGATCGGGAAGGCCGTGGTCGGCCAGGACCCCGCCGTCACCGGTCTCGTCGTCGCCCTGCTCTGCAAGGGCCACGTCCTGCTGGAGGGAGTCCCGGGCGTCGCCAAGACCCTTCTGGTGCGGGCGCTCGCCTCGGCGCTCGAACTCGACACCAAGCGCGTGCAGTTCACCCCCGATCTGATGCCGAGCGACATCACCGGCTCGCTCGTCTACGACACCCGGACCGCCGAGTTCTCCTTCCAGCCCGGCCCGGTCTTCACCCATCTGCTCCTCGCCGACGAGATCAACCGGACGCCCCCGAAGACCCAGTCCTCCCTCCTGGAGGCGATGGAGGAGCGTCAGGTCACCGTGGACGGCGTCCCCCGTCCGCTGCCCGATCCGTTCCTCGTCGCCGCGACGCAGAACCCCGTCGAGTACGAGGGCACCTATCCGCTGCCCGAGGCCCAACTCGACCGTTTCCTGCTGAAACTGACGGTCCCGCTGCCCTCACGCGAGGACGAGATCGCCGTCCTCACCCGCCACGCCCAGGGCTTCGACCCCCGCGACCTGAAGGCGGCCGGTCTGCGCCCCGTCGCCGGCCCCGCCGATCTGGCCGCCGCCCGGGAGGCCGTCGCCAAGGTGACCGTCTCGGCCGAGATAGCCGGCTATGTCGTCGATATCTGCCGTACCACGCGTGAATCCCCCTCGCTCGCCCTCGGTGTCTCCCCCCGAGGAGCCACCGCCCTGCTCTCCACGTCCCGCGCCTGGGCCTGGCTGACCGGCCGGGACTACGTCACCCCGGACGATGTGAAGGCCCTCGCTCTGCCCACCCTGCGCCATCGCGTCCATCTGCGGCCCGAGGCCGAGATGGAGGGAGTCACCGCGGACTCCGTCCTCACTTCGCTCCTCGCCCACGTCCCCGTCCCCCGCTGAGAACGGCGCCCCATGGCCCTCACCGGACGAACCGCCCTGCTCGCCGCCCTCGGATCGCTCCCCGTCGGCATCCTCGCCCCCAGCTGGACGGGGATGCTGGCGGTGAACGCCCCGCTCTCGGTAGCAATTCTGTGCGACTACGCGATGGCCGCGCCAGTGCGAACGCTCCGATTCACCCGAAGCGGTGATACGTCTGTTCGACTGGGTGACGGTGCGGACGTCCAGCTCACGGTCACCAATCCCTCGCGCCGCCGGCTCCGTGCCCTGGTCAGGGACGCCTGGGCGCCGAGTGCCGGCCAGGACCCGGCCCGCCGAAAGCTGACGGTCCCCGCCGGCGAGGGCCGCCGGGTCACCACGGTCCTGCGCCCGACGCGTCGCGGCGACCGCCGGGCGGAGCGCGTCACCGTCCGCTCGTACGGCCCGCTGGGCCTGGCGGCCCGCCAGGGCCATCACGAGGTGCCGTGGTCGGTCCGTGTCCTGCCGCCTTTCACCAGCCGCAAGCATCTGCCCTCGCGGCTGGCGCGGCTGCGTGAACTGGACGGCCGTACCAGTGTCCTGAGCCGGGGTGAGGGCACCGAGTTCGACAGTCTCCGGGAGTACGTCCCCGGCGACGACACCCGCTCGATCGACTGGCGGGCCACCGCCCGTCAGTCGACGGTCGCCGTCCGTACGTGGCGCCCCGAGCGGGACCGTCATCTCCTCGTCGTCCTCGACACCGGCCGCACGTCCGCGGGCCGGGTCGGCGACGTCCCGCGTCTGGACGCGGCGATGGATGCCGCGCTTCTCCTCACCGCGCTGGCGTCGCGGGCGGGCGACCGGGTGGATCTCGTCGCGTACGACCGCCGGCTGCGCGCCCAGGTCCAGGGCCGTTCCGCCCGCGAGGTGCTGCCGGCGGTCACGGACGCGCTGGCCACGCTCGAACCCTCGCTGGTCGAGACCGATGCCCGCGGTCTCGTGGCGACCGCTCTGTCCCGTGCCCCGCGCCGTTCACTGATCGTCCTGCTGACCGGTCTGGACGCCGCCGCGGTCGAGGAGGGGCTGCTGCCCGTGCTGCCTCGGCTCACCCGCCGCCATACGGTCCTGGTGGCTTCTCCGGCCGATCCTCACATCGCTCGTATGGCAGCGTCCCGCGGCACGGTCGAGGGCGTGTACGAGGCTGCCGCGGCGTCGCAGTCCCAGGCTCAGCGGCTGCGTACGGCGGAGCAGCTGAAGCGTCACGGTGTCACTGTCGTGGACGCGCTTCCCGACGCGCTCGCCCCTGCTCTCGCGGACGCCTATCTGGCTTTGAAGGCCGCCGGCCGTCTCTGACCGCAGTGTGTAAAGGGCTCCCCCATCGGGAGTCTTCGCGGTATTGGCCCGTAAACGCAGAAAAGCCCCGCACCATAAGGTGCGGGGCTTTCCCACAATGATTGTTCGGCGGCGTCCTACTCTCCCACAGGGTCCCCCCTGCAGTACCATCGGCGCTGAAAGGCTTAGCTTCCGGGTTCGGAATGTAACCGGGC